>NZ_LFRO01000041.1:0-22953 GCF_001512385.1 Methanoculleus sp. DTU007
GCGGGGGAGTTTTGGTGAAGGTACGGGTGATGGTGGGGCGGGTTGAAGAGATCGGTTCCGATAGCCTCAGGCTAATTCGCACGTGGGGGACAGATGTAATCTTCCGGGCAAGGTCTCTCTTGGGGGGGACCCCCTTCCCACCTGACGGTGGTCAAGCTCCGGGCGTTCCGCCCATCGCACTCCCCGTCAGCCCCACCCCCCGTGGCGATATCCACCACGGTCCACCACACAGGGTCAGCCGCGGACAAAACAGGTTTGGGTTACCCCGAAGTCCCACCAACGTATCTAACAACCAATCCCTCTAGTGGACCACTACATCTAAATTTTCACATGACGTCGCCGGGCGTATCGCCACACACTGCCCCCGCTTCTTAGGGGCGGGGGACGAAGTTCCGAAGGAGAGCAGTTTGAGCACCGCAGGTGCGGAAGCGGGGGGCCTAATGAAAGGCTCCTTTCACCCCCCGTAAAATATGCTCGCGATCTTGTAGAGGTCCATATCCACCGTCTTGAGGTTCGCCACCGCCTCCTCGATCGGGACCGCGACGATATCGTCCCCCCGGAGCGCGACCATCTTCCCGAAGTCTTTCTCCTTGATGAGGTTCGCGGCTGCCACCCCGAACCGGGTCGCGAGCACCCGGTCGTGCGCCGTCGGCGATCCCCCGCGCTGGACGTGCCCGAGCACCGTCACCCGCACCTCCATGTCGAGCCTTTTTTCGAGTTCGTCGCGCAGGTAGTTCCCGACGCCGCCGAGCGTCACGTGGCCGAACTCGTCCGTCCTNNCGCTCGTAGCGCGCCCGGAGGTGGTGGGTGACCTCGTCGAGGTCGAACGGGATCTCCGGTATGAGGATCTCGTCGGCCCCGCCCGCGATCCCGGCCATGGTCGCGATCCATCCCGCATGGCGGCCCATCACCTCCACAACCATGATCCGGTGATGCGACTCTGCTGTCGTATGGAGCCGGTCGATCGCCTCCGTGACGGTGGCGACGGCGGTATCGAACCCGAATGTGTAATCTGTCCCGCCGACGTCGTTGTCGATGGTCTTTGGTACCCCTACGACCGGAATGCCCATCTGCGAGAGTTTGTTTGCGACACCGAGGGTATCCTCGCCGCCGATCGCAACGATCGCATCGATCCCGAACTTCCTGATGTTGTCGCGCAGCCGCTGGACGTCCGCCTCACTCTTGAAGGGGTTCGTCCGCGACGTCCCGAGGATCGTCCCGCCCTTCGGGAGGATGCCGGTTACCGAGTAATCGGTGAGCGGCTCGACGTTTCCGGCCACGAGGCCGAGCCATCCGTCCCGGATCCCGATCGTGTCGAACCCGTGCTTCGCCCCTGTCCGCACGACCGCCCGGATCACCGCGTTCAGACCCGGGCAGTCCCCTCCTCCCGTGAGGACGCCGACCGTCGTCATCCTAACACCTCCCTCCCATGCAGATCCTGTTTGCCTCCGCTACACTCGCATCGTCGAGAGTGATCGCCGAAATCGCGTTGCAGAACCGGACCGCCTCCTCGAGCGGCCGCTGGTGGATGTTCCTGCCGGTCGCGTTCCCGACCGTACCGCCGATGTGGATCTGATCGTGGAGCTGTTGCAGGAACTCCTGCATATCGGCATGCGACCCTCCCGCACAGACAACACCGGTCCTGCCTGCGGCCGCCACTGCCTCCCGGAGCAGCGTGGCATCGGTCGACCCGCCTACCTTCGGCGGATTTATCTTCACAAAGTCGCTCCCGAGGGCCGCTGCAACACCTGCTGCGCCCGCGATCAGGTGCGGGTCGCGCTCGTCCTTGACCGCCTTTCCGCGGGGATACATCCAGAGCACAGTAACAAGGCCGTTCCGGTGCGCGTTGTTGACGATCTGGGCTGCCTGAAAGAGCATCATCGGCTCGTATTCACTCCCCAGGTAGACCGTATACCCGACGCCGAGGATCGGAAGTCCGGATCGGTCCCGGAGGTCGACGACCTGCCGGACGAGGTGGAGTTCCGAACTGAGCGGGTCGCGCTGGGAGGTCTTGACCAGGTTGGTCTTTGAGTTGAGTTTGACCAGGTACGGCACGTCCCGATAATCCATGCCGTACCGCGCAATCAGCCCGAGTTGCGTTGCAAAGACCCCGATCCTCGCCCGGCTTGCAATCCGGAAGAGATGCTCGGGATCAGCATCATCGGGGTGGATGCCCTCGCCAAAGAAGTCGTCATTGAGATGCTCGATCTTCTGATCCCCGGCAAAGAGCATCAGCCTCCCGGTGTCGTGCGTGATCTTTTGGTAGTTCTCTCGGTACCTCTCTTCCTCCTCAGCAGGTACATCAAGAGGGATCTTGATATCGGGTGTAGGTGGCATACCCCCTCCTCCCAATTCCCACATACATAAGTGTTGCTGGAGTCCGGGAGAAACGGATAGAGTATGCGATGTAAGGCGGTTTTGCTTCTGTAGCGAGGATGCGGCCGCACTCATTTTATGATACGCTATCCTGTTATGCCAAGCAGGATATCGGCAGAATCCGTACTCGATCTCAAAGTATGTTCCAGAACGTTTATTTTGCTCTCCGTCAGAAACATTTCTAGTACCTGGCACTGTTCTCTTGGCAGATGCATAGTGCCGCATGAAGGTTTAGGGATAGCCAAATGGATGTTCTGCTCATACTTATCGACTGGTTTCCATACCTTCTCTCAGGCATTGCCACCACTCTCGGTCTTGTCCTGAGTGGTCTGGCACTCGGACTCCTTCTTGGGCTTCCCATGGCAGTCGGGCAGGTGTATGGCTCTCGCCCGCTGCGCTGGCTCATTGGAATATATGTCTGGTTCTTCAGGGGTCTTCCCATCCTCGTACTCCTCTTCCTCTTCTGGTTTGGCATATTCCCATTACTGGGGCTCGGTGATCTCTCCGCATTCGTCGTCGGCGGTGTTGTATTAGGACTCCGGGGAGCAGCGTATCAGTCCCAGATCTTCCGGGGCGCCATCCAGTCCATCGGGGAAGGGCAGATGATCGCAGCGCGATCGCTCGGGATGAGCAAATTTACCGCCATCAGTTCGGTTATTCTCCCGCAGGCGTTCCGCATCGCTCTCCCGGGATGGTCGAACGAATATCCAAACATCCTGACCGACTCGGCGGTCTGCTACGCCATAGGGGTCGCCGAGTTGCTTACCATTTCAGCGAGGATGGTTACGCTGACCGGCGTTACGATGCCGATCTACCTCGCAACAGCGGGGATCTTCATTATTCTGAACTATGGAGGCCTTAAACTCCTGCACAGGCTGGAGAAGAGGATAGCAATTCCGGGATTCGGGTCCGGAGCGATGTAAGGATGAATAAAAACGATATTGTGCTGAAGGTCGAGGACATTCACAAGTCCTATGGAGATAAAGAAGTGTTGCGTGGGGTCTCGTTCGATGTTCGGAGAGGCGAGACAAAGGTCTTTATCGGCCCCTCCGGGACCGGAAAGAGCACGCTTCTACGGTGCATCAACCAGCTGACGATACCCGACCGGGGACGGGTCTGGCTCGACGGGGAAGAGGTCACGAACTCGGGAGCCCGGATCAACTACTTCCGACAGAAGATCGGGATGGTTTTTCAGAACTTCTTCCTCTTTGACCACCTTACTGCGGTAAAAAACGTTGAACTTGCCCTGATCAAGGTCAAGGGCATGGGAAAGGCGGAGGCCCGCGAGAAAGCGCTCGCTGAGCTTCGGCAGGTGGGAATGGAAGACTGGGCCGACCACTACCCGGCTGAGCTCTCCGGCGGCCAGGCCCAGCGGGTCTCCATCGCCAGAGCGCTTGCCATGGACCCGGACGTCATCCTCTTTGATGAGCCGACGTCTGCCCTGGATCCCGAACTGACCCGTGAGGTGCTGGAGGTCATGAAGCGCTTGGCCCAGCAGGGGATGACGATGCTTGTCGTCACCCACGAGATGGGCTTTGCCTGCTCGGTTGCAAACGAGATCCTCTTCATGGAGAACGGTTTGATTACCGAACGGGGGACACCGGATCAACTCCTGCACGACCCACAGTACACACGGATGAAAGACTTCATTGGTCGGATTGATTCCCGTCTGGGAGACTGAGAAGCGATATGGATCTGGCAGTCTTTACATTCGACATTCTCCTTCCGGCGCTGATGCAGGGGCTGATCGTAACCCTGCAGTTGATCGCGTGCTCCGCTCCGCTTGGCCTCGCACTCGGGATTGGGGTTGCGGTGGGGAGGCAGTATGGCCACCCCATTATATCCTGGCTCTGCAAGACGTACGTCTTTATCATCAAGGGCACGCCGCTTCTCCTCCTCCTCTTCATCCTCTACTTCGGCCTCCCGACAATCGGTATGACGCTTACTGCGTTCACTGCGTCAGTGCTCGGCTTTATCCTCTGCAACGGAGCGTACAATGCCGAGTACGTCCGGGGGGCGTTGATATCGATCAAGGACGGTCAGATGATCGCCGCGCAGGCGCTCGGGATGACCCGGTGGCAGGCAATCCGCTCCGTCATCCTGCCGCAGGCGCTCCGCCGGGCGATACCAGGGCTTTCGAATGAGTTCATCTACCTGATCAAGTACTCATCGCTTGCCTACATGATCACGGTAGTTGAACTTGCCGGGGCGGGGAAACAGGTGGCGACAAAGTACTTCACCTACACAGAGTCGTTTGCGGCCGTCGGCATCGTCTACCTCGTGCTGGTGACGATCACGACTGTGGCGGTAAGTATATTGGAGAAACGTGTGGCCGTTCCCGGAACGGCCCGGGTCACCACCGCTGCCCAGTTGTTGTGAGTATGGGATTTTGGATGTTTGGGTCTAGTTATTGCGCCTGGCCTTTCTGAGCGTGAACCGGAACGCCGCCCCCTCTTTTGGCTGCCCTGGGACGCGGTCCTCGACCCAGATCCTGCCGCCGTAACGGGCCGTGAGCATTCGGCATATTGAGAGACCAAGGCCCTGGCTTCCCCGCCTGCCGCCCTCCCGCTCAAACCGGTGGAAGATGGTCTCTTTCGCGTCGTCCGGAACACCGGGTCCGGTGTCGGCGACGGTGACAAGGACTGTCTCCTCATCCTGGTCCTCGACCGTTATCATGACTTCGACACCCGGCCCGCCGTGTTTCGCGGCGTTCCCGATGAGGTTTGTGAAGACCTCACAGAGGAGGTCGTCGGCAAGAACCTCAACAGGCATCCCGCGGTAATGGGTATGGAGGTCGGGGTAGTGGGTAATCTCTTCGCGGATCAGGGTCTCAAGGTTGAGTGGGAATAGCCCAACCTGACTCTCGCGAATCTTTCGGATAGTCGCGACGTTTGCCGTGATCTCGATGCCCTTTTTGATCCCGTCTTTCAGTTTGCGGGCGTGCTGAGCTGGTTCTCCGTCGAGTTCGTCGATGAGGAGATCCACGTAGATGTTTGAGACGTTGTCGGCATTCCGGATGTCGTGAGTGAGGATATCGAGGTAGAGGTTCGCCTCCCTGTTCGCCGCTTCAAGTCTCTGGTAGAGCATCCCGCGCAGGATGCCAGCCCCGATCTCCCGGCCGATCGCTTCGAGGAGCGCGCGCTCTTCGGGGGGGAAGGACCTCCGGTTCTTGCTTCCGATGAGGAGCGCACCGACAATGCCGGGCTCCACAATGAGCGGGATACTGGCAAGTGCGGTAAATCCAAGGTCACGGAGGAGGCGTGATTGGAGAGGATCTGGATTGCGGTCCAGTTCAAGGTAATGGGGGAGACCTGTGGTATGGGTCTTGATGAGCGGGGAGGCAGGAGTACTCTCCATCAGTTCCAGGCATTCCTTGGGCATATCTCGTAGATACTGGAGAGTAGCTTCGCCTGGACCGGCCCCGGGGAGAAAGACCGCACCGCCCTCGTAGCCGAGGAGATCAAGCGTCTGGCCGAGCGCCGTCTCAAGGAGCTCAGCGGGTGTCCGGGCTGATGCGGATGTGCCGATGATCCTGTTCAAGAGCAGGAGATGCCGGTTGCTGGCCTGCAGCCGCTCCTCTGCCTGCCTGCGGTGGGTGATGTCCCGCATAACAACCTGAACTGCGGGCATGCCTTCAAAGAGCGTCCGCGTACCTCTTCCCTCGACGGGGACTGTCATCCCGTCAAGCCTGACGACCTGCAGTTCGATAAGCGGTGTCTCTTCTCCATTCAGATCTCGTGCAGAAAATGATCTGACGGTATTTCGGTCTTCGGGGTGGACGATATCGAGGGCGTCCCTCCCGAGAACCTCTTTTGGGCTGGAAGCACCGAGCAGCCTCATCCCGGCAGGGTTGATGAAAATTATCTTTCCGTCGCGGTGAATAAGGGTCGCTTCCGCTGATAGTTCAACGAGCGAACGATACTTCTCCTCGCTCTCCCGAAGTTGCATCTCCATCTGCTTTAAGGGGGTGATGTCCTGGACTCCGACGAGGAACCCCCGGCCGATGCCGTCGGGATTGAGGATCGGGGTGGTTGCCATCAGCGTATGGATGCGGTTGCCGTCTTTACGGATGAGATCGATCTCAAAGACCTCATGCGGCGCACTGTCCAGGTTCTGCAGGTACTCTCCCAGGCATCGAGCGCCTTCTTCATCAACGACTGCAGAGACGGGCATCCCTCTCATCTCGGAGACCGAGTAGCCGAGGATATCGGCCATGCGCTGGTTGGCAAAGACCGTGACGCCCTCCTGATTTATAAGCCCTATTCCCTCGTTGAGGTTCTCTATGAAGAGTCGATACCAATCCTCGTTCTGTCGCAGAACCTCATCAATCCATATCTGTCCAGAGGTATCTGATACAAAATTCTCCCGTATTCCAGGTGGTTCGTCTGATAGGCGGATGACCCGCATACTCCCGATTGGCCCTTCATCAACGATCCTGCACGAACAGCGGACTCTTCTTGCCCCTCCGGGCGACTGGAGTGTACATAGAATACCTGAAATAGGGGAGTTGTTGAGGAGATTTTGCAGGATCTCTCTCCTACATGACTCCTCAGCGATACGGGGAGCCAGGATTTGGCGGATGAACCTTCCTGCTTCGACCCCGATGAAATTTTCTCGATGGATACCGAGGATGTCCTGGAGATGTCTGTTGATGCAGACTACACGCTGTTTGGAGTTGACGACGAGCAGTCCCTCGTCGAGTGTATCCAGAATGCCGTTGAGAGCGAGAATCTCGTCATATATTGGGGTGCATTCATGCATCGACCGATACCACCTATATCCCATCCTCAGACCATTTTTATAATTTAAGTGTAATAAAATATCCCCCTGCACCTCAAATAATTATATGCCATATTTTTGTTGATTTAGTGATTTATCCCTCACTATTGGCGATTACCATGCAGCACGGGCAGTATATCTCTATCTGACGATATAATTCTGTTCATCTTCTCTGGCACGATATCTGTCACCCATCCATCGTCCGATATTACGTTAGATCTCCATATGTGGATGATGATTACTCTTCCTGTAGACTGCCGGTAAATTTACATTCTGAAAAACAGCACCACCGGCCATGACCGGTACCGGCACCGGCATGAGAGGAGGGCATCATCGAAGGCCTTGTGCCTGCTCAAGGAGTGTTGCGCGCTCGGCAGGACCGATGAGATCCCGGGAGTTGAGGTGGGCCAGGTATGGACCATGAACACGGAGCGACTGGCCGGCAACACGAGACGCAACTTGCAGAGGCGCGCCGGCAGAAACCACCGGAGACCCACCGGCCGGGTACAGGACACCATCACGCCCTTCAGGATTTCCGGCGCCGATTCATCATCTCGACAATCCTCACCATCCCGATCCTCATCCTCTCCCCACCAATCCAGGCGTTCCTCGGGATCTTCGTCTGGTTCCCGGGATCGGACTATCTCCTCCTCGCGCTCGCGACCGCCGTCTACCTCTATGGAGGCTGGCCGTTCCTTTCCGGGATCATAAATGAACTCCGGGCAAGGATGCCCGGGATGATGACGCTCATCGCCGTCGCGATCACCGTCGCTTACGTCTATAGTTCAGCGGTCGTCCTCGGCATCGTCGGCGGGGAGGGATTCTTCTGGGAACTTGCCACCTTGATCGACGTCATGCTCCTCGGTCACTGGGTGGAGATGCGCTCGGTTCTCGGGGCGTCAAGAGCGCTTGAGGAACTGGCGAGAGTCATGCCGTCTGAGGCGCACCGGGTTAGGGGCAAGAGGACCGAAGATGTGCCTGTAGACCGGCTTATGGTGGGCGACCGGGTCCTTGTCCGGCCCGGGGAGAAGGTCCCGGTCGACGGCGTGGTAATTGAGGGCAAATCGAACGTCAATGAGGCACTGCTTACCGGTGAGTCGAACCCGTTGGAGAAACACCCCGGTAGCGAGGTCATCGGCGGTGCAATCAACGGCGAAGGCTCGATCGTCGTCGAGGTCAAAAAGACTGGTGCGGAGACCTACCTCGCCCAGGTGATCGACCTCGTCCGGAAGGCACAGGAGAGCCGGTCAAGGACGCAGGACCTCGCCGATCGGGCTGCGTTTATCCTGGTCGCGATCGCCCTCTCGGTCGGCGCGGTGACCTTTGCGGTATGGTTTGCCCTTGGAGAAGGGGCCGGGTTTGCGGTGGAGCGGGCCGCGACGGTGATGGTCATCGCCTGTCCCCATGCGCTCGGCCTTGCCGTCCCGCTCGTGATTGCGGTCTCGACGGCCATCGCTGCCCGTTCGGGCTTCCTGATCCGGGACCGGAGTGCATTTGAGCGGGCAAAGGATCTTCAAGCGGTTATCTTTGATAAGACCGGCACACTGACGGAAGGGAGGTTTGGGGTCACCGATATCCTCGCCCTCGACGGCGCGGGAGAGATCGACGTGCTTGGTGCGGCAGCCTCGGTTGAGGCTTACTCCGAGCATCCCATCGCCCGGGGTGTGATCCGGAGCGCCGAGGAGCGGGGGATTCCAGTACACCCGGCAGGGAACTTCCGGGCGATCCCGGGAGTCGGCGTCGAGGGAGAGATAGCCGGCCGGATCATCAGGGTTGTAGGTCCGGGATACCTTGCGGAACGCGGTATCTCGTCCGGCGATGAGCGGGCAGAGACGCTTCAGCGGCAGGGCAAGACCGTTGTCTTCCTGCTCGAGGACGACCGGCTCACCGGGGCGATTGCGCTCGCCGACATCATTCGTCCGGAGTCGGGGGAGGCGATCCGACGGCTCAAGGCGATGGGGATGCGGTGCATGATGCTGACCGGGGACAACCGTGAGGTCGCCGCGTGGGTGGCCGGGGAACTGGGTCTCGATGAGTTCTTTGCCGGAGTCCTGCCGCATGAGAAGGCCGAGAAAGTTCGCCAGATCCAGGAGCGCTACCGGGTCGCGATGGTGGGCGATGGGATCAACGATGCTCCTGCTCTCGTCGAGGCCGATCTTGGGATTGCTATCGGAGCGGGGACCGATGTGGCCATCGAGAGTGCTGATATCGTACTCGTGAGAAGCAACCCTATGGATGTAGCGGCAATAGTCGAACTCTCGAAGAAGACTTATCGGAAGATGCTTGAGAACCTTCTCTGGGCAACGGGCTACAACGCCGTCGCCATCCCCCTTGCCGCCGGCGTGCTCTTCGGCGTCGGCGTCGTCCTCACCCCGGCCGTAGGGGCGGTCTTGATGAGCGCAAGCACCGTGATCGTCGCGATCAATGCCCGGCTCCTCCGGTTATAGCGGCTGCCTCCTGCACCAGCCACCCGGATGGTTGGTTGAACCGTAGGGTTCAATGCGGTCAAATAGGGGAGGTTGGCCAGTACCTACCGGAGTTGAGTAACTCATGAGGTGCAACATGACAATCCGGATCTTTTCTCTGCTGATCGCCCTCGCCGTGGTGGTTCCTGGTGTTCAGGCCGCCCTCACGCTCGATGTGGGAAGCGACCGCACTGTCTCTGTTGGGGAGCCGGTCACCATCACGGCTCTCTTCAACGAGACGGAGTCCCTCGATACAACAAACCTCTCGGCCTCTGTCAACTGGGGGATAGAATCGATGGAGGTAGAGATTGTACCGGATAACGACCACAACGGCACCATACAGGCCACCTACAACTATCATGCAGCCGGAACCTACGTCGTCACGGTGACGATCGTAAATAATGCCACAGGCGCTGTCGCCCGCGACACCCTGACCGTGACCGTAAGCCCCGTGTCCGCGGAGATGAAGGTCGTCCCAAGGACCGTAAACGAGAAGAGCAACGGTGTTATGACAGTCTTTATCAGCCTTGCGGAGTGGCTCAGGTTCGGCCCGGTTGACCGCGCGAATGCAACCGCATTTGACCCCTCGGAGTTCAAGATCGGGAATGCAACACCAGAGAGGGTCAACTTCTGCGCAAAAGACGGCGGGACGCTCATCCTGAAGTACCGACAGACGGACCTCAATCTCGCCGCCGATGACGGCAACCGGACCGTGATCGGCAACATCACGATGAAGAACGATACGGTTCCGGTGACCGGCAACGGTGCCGTATCCGTGATCAATCCTGGAAATGGTCAGAGAGGAGAGTCCGGAAACCATAATGGACATGCCTGGGGTTCAAAAGAGATGATGAAGAACCAGAAGGAGTCCCACAAAGAGCACCCGAAGCCCGACCGGAACGTAAACGGACCGGCGCTGTAACAGCGAGGGTTTCTGGATGCCCCAGAATCTCTTTCTTACATCTATACGCAATCAATTCCCTTATCGGCTCTGCTGCCTACCATTATGTACATGGGACGATACGTCAGCGGAGACGTTGTTTTAGCCCCCGTGCGTATTGGGGGTCTGGGCGATTGGAAGGTGCGTCCGGTGGTGGTTGTTTCTGAAAAAGATAAGGGCAACCTGCTCATCTGCCCGGTATCGAGCAGCCCGTCAACCGATACACCCTCGATCCCGCTCTCGCTCGACGACTTCGCCAGGGGTGGGCTCGACCTCTTTACCGAGAGTTACGCTCTTGTCGCCCACGCCGCAATCATCCGGACCGCTGACGTCATCGGGAAGAAAGGCACCCTGCTCCCGGAGACACTCTCCATCATCCAGGAGGCTGTATCCATGATGCGCCCTCCTCAGGAGAAGCGATCCCGGCGACCACGGTGAGCCTCAAAGCTCATATCGTTTCAGAAATTCCCGGATCTTCCGCGATTCCATCCATTCGCGGTCGAGCTCGCCGATCTGTTCGTTGATCCTGCGGACCTGTTCACGGAGTTTTTCTGCAGTTTTTTCGTCATCGAGCAGGTCCGCAATCCCCATGATTACCTGGAGCGGGTGACGGACGTGATCGGCAAGAACGGCAAACTGTGCGATGTTGCGCTCCGTCATATCGAAGGCTCGCTCTCTGATCTGCTCATACAGAATCCGTTCGGATATATCTCTCCCGATAGCCTGGAACCCCACTACCGTCCCCTCTTCAAAGATGGGTGAGATGTTCAGTTCCAGTATCGCGGTCTCTCCGTCCTTTCGCCTGCTACTTATCTTGAGTCTTTCGACCTGCTCGCCCTGAAGCACTCTCTGCCGTCCTTTCTCCCATTCTGGAAGGCTTGAAGGGAGGACGTAATCCTCCCATTCGGTTCCCGTCATCTCTTCAGGAGAGTATCCGAGTATTCTCCCGGTCGCCGGAGAGATGTAGTTTAACCCGCCCTGCAGGTATGACGTGACGATAAGGTCAAAGCTTCGCTGGGCGATCCCCCGGAACTTCTCCTCACTCTCCTGAAGTGCCGCCTCAGCCTGCAGCCGTTCGATGATCCGGCCGAGCCGCTCTGCAATAGCATCGAGCAACATCTGCTCTTCTGGCAGGAACGGGCTCCCGTCCACCTCCGGTATCTCGCCAAGGTACCTGACCTCAACCTCACCAAGCCGTTCGCCACGGACGATGATTGGGCTCACCTGCTTCCACCGGGTATTCCTGGAATCACCCCGCCAGTACTCACGGTCGTCGACCCGGATCCGGACCGCGGTCTCATTCGGGTATTGCCAGCCCGAGGGGAGCGTATCGGCAACAGCCTGCAGGAGTCCATCAAGCGTCATTCCCGGAACCTCTACGAGGTGGGCGATGGTGTACAGACACTGAAGTTCGTCCATTCTCTTCTTCAGTTCAAGCGTCTTCTCCCGGAGTGCCTCCTCCATCCGGTTTCTCTCGGTCACATCGGAGGCTATTCCGGTAACACCGATGATCCTGCCATTTTCATCCCAAAGCGGCTTTAACGTCAGATCCCGGACTCGTGCGTCATCCCCGAAAGTGAACGTCACCGTCGCCCGCACCGGCTTTCCCGATTCAAGAACCTGGCGTTTCAGCATTGTTAGATGTGCTGCGTTCTCTGGAAAGACCTCATCGTCCTTTTTGCCGATGATGGACGTATCGGTTTGCCCCAACTGCTGGTTATATGACCAGATGTAGCGAAGGTCCTCATCCTGCGCAAAGGTAACCACCGGCGATTGACTGATTGCCAATTTGAAGTGGTGGGCATCCCGGTCTCCGGTGAGATCCCGGACCCTGATGAGCCTATCCCCGGTAGAGGAGGGGATAGGAATGCTTGCTATCGAGAGCCAGCGCCTTGCGCCGTTGGGCGCCCGGACGCGGCAGAGGAAGGCAGGCAGTTCCCCGCCGTTATTGAGAGTTTGATTGAGCTGATCTGTAGAGGTGCAGTCATCGAGCGTTGGTAGGAGGTATCTGTCAAAGAGGGAGCATACATCTACCCCGTTGATCTCTTCCTGCTGATGAATGGCCAGGATCCGTATGAGAGCCTGATTATACCAGAATATCTTATGTTCGCTGTTTGTTGCAAGAAGACCGTCTTCGAGAGTATTGAGTATCGCACGATCGCAGAGCACCCGGTCCAGATCTGAGTCTACCATTTCTTCCCTGTGCTGGAGTGTGTTATGTAATTTTAGTGGTTTTGGGCTTTGGGGATAAAAAGAGTTTCATCCGATTTCTGTGGTATGTGGCCTGATCTGCGTGTTCATCATATGTGTTGGGCGCCATTCCCAGGCATCAAGGGGTCTTGACCTGCGCTTATGTTAGGGGAATTTGGGTACGGATAAGTTCTTCCACGCAGACCTTCTGATATGGCAACAAGAGTCCGAGTGCGCGTACTGGTCAGCGGTCGGGTACAGGGTGTCGGGTTTCGATGGGCAGTAGAGGATGAAGCCCGGACCCATGGTGTCACCGGCTGGGTCAGGAACCTTGCTGACGGGCGTGTAGAAGCGGTCTTTGAGGGATACCAGGAGCAAGTGCAGCAAATGATTGATTTCTGCCGTCGTGGTCCTGAAACGGCTCGGGTTGATGATGTGCGCGTCATTCCTGAGGCATACTCGGGGGATCTTACCGGGTTCTCCATACTTCGGTGAAGAAGATGCCATGCAAGTCTCGCTCTTGGCAGGATATTAATAACGTCAGTGGACTATAGGAGGTTCATGCTGAGAGATGTAGAGCCGGTTGAGTTCCTCTCTGTGATCCGGGAACGCCGGAGTGTCAGGAACTACACCGACCAGGAAGTCCCCGATGAGGTGATCCGGACGATCATCGCTGCGGGCATCCAGGCGCCGAATGCTCTTGGACTTCAGCCCTGGCAGTTCGTGGTTGTGAAGGATAAGGGCCTGATGCGGCAGATCTCCGACTTCTGTAAGCCGATCCTAGCGGAGAAGATCGAAGGAGAGAGACATGCGGGAACAGAAGAGTTTCTAGCGGCGCTCAAAGATCCCGAATACAGCATCTTCTATAACGCTCCGGTGCTTGTCCTGGTCCTCGGTGCACGGGAGGTCGTATCGAGTGTTCTGGACTGCACCCTCTGCGCGGAGAATATGATGCTTGCTGCCTGGGCGCTCGGGATTGGGAGTTGCTGGATCGGTTCTGCAACCCTCGTCGAGCAGAACCCGGAACTCCTCGCGAAACTGATGGTTCCGGACGATTACCAGATCGTGGCGCCGCTGATCTTCGGCTACCCCGGTCCACTGCTCCCGAAAGCAGAGCGTCGGGAGCCCCGGATAACGTGGATCCCTTAACATCTCTATGGGCATATGAGGGAGGGGGTCATGGGTCACCGACCGGGATCCCGGTGTGGGCCCTGAGCAATTTAGTCTTTGCCGGCGAGCCGCTCGGCCCGCCGCTTACCCGGTTACAGGGCACGCGATTGCTTCCACGGGGATGATCGAGAGCGTGATCTGTTGCCCTCCTCTGATGACCGTCAGGGTTGCCGGTTTTTCGATGGGCCACGTGGCGAGGAAACGATGCAGTTCGTCCACGCATCCCACACTGGTCCCATTTATCGCCACGATCAGGTCGCCTGGCCGAAGTCCTGCCCGATCGGCGGGACCTGCCCTGTTCACCGAGACAACCTCGACCGCCTGGTTTTTAGTGAGCCCGAGCGCCGTGATGAGCGGTCGCGGGAGCGGCCGCGACTGGCCGGCGATGCCGAGATACCCACGCCGCACCCTGCCGTCGGCGACCAGCTGGGGGAGGACCCAGGTGGCGGTGTTGGATGGGATCGCAAAGCAGATGCTCTGGGCCATGGGGATGATGGCCGTGTTGATACCGATGACCCGGCCACGGGAGTCCACCAGCGGTCCGCCGGAGTTGCCGGGATTTAAGGGGGCCGTGTGCTGGATGATATTCTCGATCAGGCGGCCGTCTCTGCTCCGGAACGACCGCCCGAGAGCGCTCAGAACTCCCGTTGAGACGGTCGAATCAAAGCCGAGCGGGTTGCCGATGGCTATTGCGAGTTGACCGACGGAGAGTGATCCGGAGTCTCCGAACGATGCATATGCAAGCCCCGTAGCATCGGCACGGAGCACAGCGAGATCGGTCACGGGATCGGCCCCAACCAGGCGTGCGGGAAGTGTGGCCCCATCCGACGTACGGACCTCGATCCTCCCTGCCCCCTGAACCACATGGTTATTGGTCATGATGTAGCCTTCCGGTGCCACGACCACACCGGAGCCTGCTCCAATCCGCTCACCCCGCCGACCCTGAAGGCTCTTCCCCACGACCACACTCACAACCGCTGGCCCCACGGAATGAACGACCTGGATGACAGCCCGGGAGTAGGCATCAAGGAGGTCGGCGTCCGACTCTCCGGTATCGAGGGTTGCAGAGGACTGATGTGCCCTGGATACCGGTTGAGAATCTCCAACCTGCTGGAAGAGTTTGCAGTTTATTTTATCCATTGTATTATATAATTTAAATCTAATAGTAATGTACTTTCTGCACCGGTTGGCGAGATAACGCCGCGTATGATATGCAAAGCTCGCCCTCTCTTTTGAGTCACGCAGAAGCCCACCGGTCCGATCGTCTTCCTGGCCCTCCCCCGCAAAGGAGATATAGAGGACTGAGTCTACTGCCCACCATGCTTGGGACGGCGGCAATTGAAGTGGATGCAACAAGCATTGAGGTACACCCCACGGACATAAGGAGGGTGCCACAGGCCGACAAGGCTTATGATCTCGTTGAGATCGAGACCGACCGCGGGACGACCATCTGCCGTTACTGTGAAGCGGAGCAGGCCAGAAACGGCGTTGTCATGGTGGGTGGGGTCGGCGGCGGTTTTGACTCCCCTGCCCGGGGACTTTACCCGCGGCTGGCAAAGGACTTCCTGAACCACCGGATCAGCACACTTGGTGTGCGTTACCGGCATCCAACCGATCTCGTGGAGTCGACTATCGATACGGTTCTTGGTATACGCTACCTCGAGAGCCAGGGTCTTTCGGCAATCGGGCTGATTGGGCACTCTTTTGGAGGAGCCGTGGCGATCCAGGCAGCGGCGAACAACCCGGCTGTCAGGGTTGTCGTCGCTATATCAACCCAGGCCGCCGGAACCGAACCGGTCGCGGACCTCGCCGGTCGTGCGGCGGTCCTCCTCCTTCACGGGAATGCCGATCCGGTTCTCCCTCCCCGTTATTCGGAGGATGTTTACCGGCGTGCACACGAGCCGAGACGATTGATTGTCTACGATGGAGCAGGGCATACGCTCGATGAGGTGGCCGAGAGCCTCTATGTCGAGGTGAAGGCGTGGATCCTCAAGCACCTGCCGGGAACACTTGTCTGACCGGTCCTTCACCCTGATGGGACGTGGAGTTCTACACCCCTCCCCTGCAGGTATCGCCGTACAGCACAAGGATCGTCGCTTGCAAAGCCATCGACGCCGAGCTGGAGCGCCTTGCCGATGGTCTCTTCATCGTTCAGTATCCAGGGGACGACGAGCAGCCCAGGGAAGATCGATATGGTCTACGCGGGAATGACGATCACCCCCGAGAGGCTGGAGGCCGTCAACTTCAGCAACCCCTACTGGACGGTCAACCAGGATGTCGCAGTCCGTGAGGACTCGAACGTAACACTTGATGATGTCCTTGCAGGCAAGGCGGTCCTCGGAGCGCAGCGGGGATGCACCGCTGCAACCTGGATCGAAAAGAACCTGATCGAGACAGGAAAGATGCCCGCAGCTAACCTGAAGCTCTACGTCGACACACCAGCTGCCGTCAGCGACCTTGAGATCGGTAGAATCGACGCAGTCATGTACGACGACCTCTCCCTGGGATCCTATATTGAGGGCAAGCCGCTCAAGATCATCGGATCTGTCGAGACTAAGGAGCAGTTCGGTGTCGCTATCCGCAAGGAGGATACCGCTCTTCTTGAGTTCATGAACGAGGCACTTGCAGAACTGCAGGCCGATCCCTACTGGGAAGAACTCAAAGAGAAGTATAACCTGAACTGATCGGGGACTACTTCTCTCCCTTTTTCACAACCTTCAACCTATCTGGAGGCCTTTCCTCTGTATCCACACAAACCTACCGAGATAGACCATAGTGCGTCTACCCTGGCGCACTACCAGGTACCCGTCCTCTGTGCGCTCATAACGGCGGTCCTCATCGGCGGGAGCGCCCCGTTCACCAAACTCCTCCTCGGCGAGGCCGGGCCGCTCGCGCTCGCGGCGCTGGTCTCGCTCGGGAGCGGTTCGGGTGCCCTGCTCTTCTCCATCATCGGGGCAGCGGTGGGTACCCGGAGAAGTTACGTTGAGGCGCCGCCTGGAAAGGGCGATCTCCCCTGGCTTATCGGGGTAATGGTCCTTGGTGGATTCCTCGCTCCGGTAACCCTGATATTCAGCCTCCCGGGAACGCCGGCGGCGACGGCTGCGCTCCTCCTGAACTTCGAGGCCGTAGCAACGACGCTGATTGCCGCGACGATCTTTCGTGAGTGGGTGAGTCGCCGTGTCTGGATTGCGCTCGGGTTTATTACCACTGCATGCATCCTCCTGACCTGGGAGCCGACAGGCAGTCTCGGGCTATCCCTTTCGGCGCTTGGCATCCTGCTCACATGCGTCTTCTGGGCAATCGACAACAACTTAGGGCAGCGACTCTCGGCAAAAGACCCTCTTCTCGTCATCTCCATAAAGGGAATCGGCGCCGGCGTCATCACACTCATCCTCGTACTTGTCACCGGGGAGCAGTTCCCGGATCCATCTACAATCGCTGCAGCCATGATCGTTGGGTTTCTCTGTTACGGCGGTTTAACGAGTATTCTCTTCCTCCTTGCTCTTCGCGGTATCGGCGCGGCACGGGCGGGGTCACTCCTTGCGATCTCCCCGTTCTTCGGCGTCATCTTCTCGCTCCTTCTCTTCGCGGAACTCCCCGCGGGGGCCTTCTATATCGCGTTGCCCATCATGGCGCTTGGTGCCTGGTTGCTGGTCTCTGAGAAGCATTCCCATCCCCACCGGCACCCGGCGATCGTTCACGAGCACCGCCACCGCCATGACGACCTTCACCACGACCACGCTCACACGGCTGACGACCCTCCGCTCACGTCGACCGGCGAGCACTCGCATATGCATGCCCATGATGAGATCGTCCACGAGCATCCGCACCAGCCCGATATCCACCATCGCCACTCCCATCGGTAGGCCGGTGGTGGACGACTTTTACCTTTGTTCTTTTCATGTTACAGAGCTTGGACCTGGATAGACCTCTGTAACCTCTTGGTAGATATGATCGGGTTTATCATCTCAATGATGGAGTGATTTTTCATGCAGAAAATCATCCTTCTTCTCTTCGCTGGCGTGCTCCTCTCCGCCGGATGCCTCACCGCGAGTGAGCCCCCGAGAGAGGCAGGTATTGCGCTGATCACGCCGGCAGACCCGGCCCCCATCTTCGGCGGCCAGGCAACCATCAGCGAGATCGTCGGCCGGGAGATACCCGGAGTCCAGACCAACTACAGCCTGGGATACGTTGTCATCCCACCGGGTAACGCAACGCCCCCACACCGGTTGCTCGGAAGCACCGAGGTAGTCCACGTGATCGGCGGGGTGGCAGAGATCTCCTGTAATAACGAGACGGTGATCATTCGCGAGGGAGAGACCGTACTCCTGCCGGAAGGGGCCCTGCAGTCGATAACCTCCATCGGGGAGACCGATCTTTCCTATCTCAGTGCAGTTCAGCCGCCCTTTACGGAGGAAATCGAGGTTCTGGTAGACGGACCTGACCCGTCAAACAAGATGACGGATGGTGCGCCGCTTGTCATCGCCGATCCCCGGGGAGGGATCGAGTGGGACCTTGAGTCGCAGGCGGCAGCTTACACCCTCTTAAACCCGGTGCTGATGAACGAGACAGTGATCCCGATCGCTTACAGCATTGCCTACGTGGAACTCCTGCCGGGCGGATATCTGGGCTTTGATGGAATCCGTGATTCATCCGATCTCCTCTACGTGATTGAGGGTGAGATTGAGGTCGCCACGCCCGATGGGGGGACGATCCGTATTCCAGCAGGGAGCGCTGCCTACATCCCCCCCAACGTGGTGAAGGAGACCCGGAACACCGTAAACAAAACGACAGTGATCCTCTCGTTCATCGATCCGACGTGGACACCGGAAAAGACCGGCCTCTGGGGTTGGAAACCCTCCTTTTTTACGGCTGATTCCCGTCGTTCGGCCGGCCTATCCGCAGAGCATTGGCAATGACCGCAAGCGAGAGCCCCATATCCCCGATTGCCACCGCCATCCAGAGGGTGGCCAGACCCGGGACGGCGAGTGCGGCGATGCCGAGTTTGACGACGAGTGCTGCTGTGACATTCTGCCGGATGACCGAGACGGTCTTCTTGGAGAGAGTTACGAGGTAGGCAATCCGGGATATGTCGTCCTCCATCACGACGATATCGGCTGCCTCGATCGCGACATCCGACCCTATGGCCCCCATCGCGACCCCGACATTCGCCCGGGCAAGCGCCGGCGCGTCGTTCACGCCATCACCGACCATCACCACGAGCCCGTAGCGTTCCATCAGCCGCTCGACCATTGTCACCTTCTCCTCGGGGAGGAGTCCGGCATGGCACTCGTCGATCCCGATGCGGCGGGCCACTGCACTCCCTACGCGCTCGTTGTCCCCGGTGAGCATCACCGTCCGGATATTGCGCGACTTAAGTTCGGCCACCGTCTCTTGCGCATTCTCGCGGATCACGTCGGAGAGCGCGATGAGTCCGATGACCTGTGAGTCAGTGCCGGCGAGAACGACGGTCTTTCCTTCGTTCTCCAGCCGCTCGTAGGCAGTCCGCCAGAGCCCGCTCTCAAGCCCGGCAAAGAGCGCCTCGTTTCCGAGGAGGTAGTTCTCGCTGCCGATCCTGCCCTGAACTCCTCTGCCGGTGATCGAGGCGAACTCCTCCACATCCCGGAGCGCGATGCCCTCCTCCACCGCCCGCCGCCGAACCGCTTCTGCGATCGGGTGACCGGAACGGGACTCAAGCGACGCAGCGATCCTGAGTACCTCCCCCGCCGGCATCGCAAGACCGATCACATCGACCACCTCAAGCCTTCCGGTCGTGAGCGTCCCGGTTTTGTCGAAAACGACCACCTTTGCGTGTCCCACGGCCTCGAGGGAGTCCCTGCCCTTGATGAGCACCCCGTTACGCGCTGCAGTCGTGATCCCCGAGACCATCGAGACCGGGGTGGATATGGCAAGTGCGCAGGGACAGGCTATGACGAGGAGGATCAGCGCCCGGTAAAACGCCTCGATGAATGGGACACCGAAGGCGAGCGGGGGGATCACGACGAGGAGGGCGGCGAGGAGGATGATCGCCGGGGTGTAGTATCGTGAGAACCGCTCGATGAAGGCCTCGGTGGGGGAGGTGTGGGCCTGGGCTTCCGCGACCAGGGCCACGACCCGGGCAATCGTGCTCTCCTCTTCGGGCTTTGTCACCCGAACCTCGAGGTAGCCTTCCACGTTCTGGGTCCCGGCGTAGACATCGTCCCCGACACCTTTTGCCACCGGGACGCTCTCTCCCGTGATCGCGGCCTGGTTGACCGAGGATACGCCGGCAATGACAACGCCGTCGAGCGGGACGGTGTCGCCAGGTCTGACGATCGCGATCTCCCCGACTCCGACCTCGCCGACGGGGACGATCACCTCACCATCGCCCCGCCGGACCCGAGCGGTCTGCGGAGCGATCTCAAGGAGCGAGGCTATCGAGCGCTCCGCCCTCCCGGCAGCATACTCTTCCAGGAACTCGGCGATGGCGTAGAGATAGAGAACTGTCGCACCCTCGGCAGGATTGCCCGTCAGGAACGCACCTGCTGCTGCGATGGATATCAACACGGAGATGCTGAACTGGAGCCGGATCAGGGCAAGGAACCCGGACCTCAGGACCTCGTAACCGGAGATGATCGCGGCGGCGAGCAGCAGGATCGTGCCGATGAACGGGTACGGTGTGAAGTACTCAATAAATATGCCGAGAAGCAGAAGGGCGCCCGAGACCGCGAAGATCGTGATCTGGCGGCGGGTGATGGCCGGTCTGTGGATCTCGCAGACCCCGGCCCGGCAGCGTGGGCAGGATGGACACGCGTCATCCCCTGCCATGGTCTACCCCCGAATGCTCTTCGATCTTTTGGACGCGGGACTCCAGCATACTGCAGAGGTGTTGGGCAGCTCTGCATAAATATAGTGAGGACCTCATGTCCAGGCAATGCCTGGGTAAGTTTCACAGTAATTGACGTGAGAAATTCTCCTGCGGCACTGGCGAGACTGCCCTAATTTGCATAATTGGATCCGATCGATCCCGGAATTAATGGTAATACCGCGATGAGGCCACTAGGTCCTGACATCGCTCCACTCTAATCAGAACTGCATGGATTTCAAGAACATTTAAATAGTAAAGTTCCTGGAATACCCTGCATCAGGGTATGGCTCTAGAGGAGACCGCCTTATGATTCAGGGATCGATAGCGAGTTTATCTGTTTGCGTCGTCGGCCTTGGATACGTTGGCTACCCTCTCACTGTCGCGTTCTCGCAACATCTTCGAACAATTGGTGACCTCGATGTGAACATCCTGGCCGGCCGGGCGATCAACGACGCCATGCCCAAACACATCGCCGAGATCGCGATCAAGGAGCTGAACCGGGTCGGCAAGGTGATCCGGGATTCAATAGTCCTCATCATGGGCCTGACCTACAAAGAGAACGTCCCCGATACAAGGGAGAGCCCGGCCGAGGAGGTGATCCACGAGCTCAAGGAGTTCGATATCGATGTGTCCGGGTATGACCCCCTTCTCTCCCCGGCCGAGATCGAACAGTTCGGGGCAAAGCCAGTTGCGTCGCTCAAGGGGCTCGAGGATCCGGTGGACTGCATCATTATCAATTCGCCGCACAGTGTCTTTGCGGGGCTGACGCTGGATGCGGTGCTCTCCATCTGTGATGGGAAGCCGATCATCGTGGACGTGACCGGGATGCTCCGGAATAATGGTGGGGTGCGGGAGGAGTGTATGTATTGTACGTTGTGAGATCCCCGGTTATGACGAAAAGGAGCGGAAACATAACCTTTCGAGGGATAAATGCATGGACGTAATCATCGTCGTTCACACCGAGTTTGGATTTGTACATGCCAGAGAGGTTATCCCTGACAAGAATGCCACGGAGGGCGTCAGCAAGGGTGTCCCGAACCTGATCAAGGTTGCGGATAGACACGGAGCCAAGGTAACATTTGCCGTAATGCCTGAGGTGGTTGGCGCTTTCCCAAGGGACATCAACCACGAAGTCGGGCTGCATATCCACCCGGGATGGGAAGAATTCTGGCAGAGCGGCTTCACCTTTCATGTCGGTGACAAGTACCTGCGGGAGCATTGTCATCAATCATCCACCTCCACGGTGCTGAGAGGCTACCCATACAAAGAACAGCTCGATATGATCCAGACTGGTTCGGACTGCATCACCGAATCGTTGGGGGTCAGACCGACCACGTTTGTGGCTGGTAAGTGGTCTATCGATAACAATACGGTCAGAGCACTGATATCCGCAGGAGTGGAACGGGACTGCTCAGCCCCCGCCCATTCAAGGCCCTGCCATTATGACTGGTCAAAACTGCCTCGTATCTGTATGCCGTACCGTCCCAGCGAGCATGACTATCAGGAGAAGGGCGATCTTCCTCTCCTGATTGTGCCCATATCTCAGATGTTCCATGCCGGAAATGTAAACCCCGAAGTTGTTCCCCAAGTTGGCCTATCCTGGCTGAAGGCGTGTATCACCGAGTACTACAGTCAGAGGATGCCCCTCTTCCACATCTGCCTCCACTCGCCCTGCATGACAGATCCTTACTTCCTCTCGGTGATGGATGAGTTTCTGGGGTTCATAGCCCAGCACCGGAATATCAACTTCAGATTTGCATCTGAGGTTCATGAGTATGCCCCGGTCAATCCCTCCACTCGAGTTGTCCCGTATTTGTTAGGTCTAAATAGGAATATTCTCGGATTGGGCTGGAAAGCGGCATTTAAAAAGATATTTTGATGAAATCTATGACTAATTCATATAGCATACTATTCGCTCTCACCAATACCATCTACAGAGCGATCTTCCATGAAGAGATCAGTACTGAGGTTGAAAAGTTTATCAAAAACCTCTCCTACGTGGGCATCGGGACGATTGTCGCATCAGTCTTCTCGTTTTCGTTTAATATACTTGCAGGTCGCTGGTTAGGGCCTTCGGAGTATGGGACATTCACGCTGATCCAATCGGTGGCCATGTTCCTCTACATCCCCATGCTGCTCGGTTTCCACACGGCAATGGTCAAGTACAATGCCGAAAAAGTCGATTT
>NZ_LFRO01000005.1:0-2438 GCF_001512385.1 Methanoculleus sp. DTU007
GACGGGACCGGGCGACTCTTCGTTGCGGACCTTCCCGGCGTCATCCGGGTCATCGACGCCGAGGGCCGTCTTTTGGATGAGCCGTTCCTCGAGATCACCGACCGGGTCGTCGGGCTCCGCACCGGGTACGATGAACGTGGGCTCCTCGGCCTCGCGTTTCACCCGCAGTTCGTCGAGAGCGGGAGATTCTTCGTATACTACAGTGCTCCTCTCCGGGACGGTGCGCCCGAAGGCTGGGACCACACGAGCCGGGTATCGGAGTTTCGGGTCGCGGCAGATGATCCAGACCGGGCAGATCCGGACTCAGAGCGGGTGATTCTCGAGGTCGATCAGCCGCAGGCGAACCACAACGGCGGCTCGATCGCCTTCGGCCCCGACGGCTACCTCTACATCCCGCTCGGCGACGGTGGGGGTGCGAACGACGTCGGGAGAGGCCACCTGCCGGGAGGGAACGGGCAGAATCTCGGGACGCTGCTGGGGAAGATTCTCCGGATCGATATAGACGGCGGGAAGCCCTACGGCATCCCGGCGGACAACCCGTTCGTGGGGAGAGAGGGGCGGGACGAGATCTACGCCTACGGCCTGCGCAACCCATGGAGGATGACGTTCGACGCCGGGGGCGAGCACCGGCTCTTTGCCGCCGACGCCGGGCAGTACCTCTGGGAGTCGGTGAAGATCATCGTCCCGGGCGGGAACCACGGCTGGAACCTCCGGGAGGGCAACCACGCCTTCGACCCCGAAAACCCCTACGAGTCGCCGGCAGACGTGCCCCGGACCGGGAGGCGGGGCGAGCCCCTGATCGATGCGATCATCGAGTACCCGAACGCCAACCAGCCCGGCGGGATCGGGGCGGTCGTCATCGGCGGCTACGTCTACCGGGGGCAGGCACTCCCCGGGCTCTTCGGGCGCTACGTATTCGGCGAGTGGAACCGGGCGGGGACCGACGGCGATGGGATCATCTTCGTCGCGACGGAGAAACCCGGAAGTCCGTGGGAGTTTCATGAGATCGAGGTTGCCGGGAGCCGGACCGTGGGGGCGTATGTCCTCGCGTTCGGGGAGGATGCAGAGCGCGAACTCTATATTCTGACCTCAAAGAGCCGGGGACCGGCCGGGAAGACCGGCAGGGTTTATCGGCTCGTCCCGCCGCCCTGACCTCCGCTACTCCGCGAGGTCTCGCCGGACATCCCGCATCGTCTCATCGAAGTCCTGCATCAGGGTGTCGGATCGATCCTGCACCGCATCGTAAACCATGGTCAGGACGGTGAGGGCACGATACGGCACCCACGCCCTGTGAGTGGAGACGGTGTGAAACCCCGCCCTCTCATACAGCCGCACCGCAGGCGGGTTGGGGGCGATGACGGAGAGAACGATCCTCCCGCCCCCGCGGGACCGGACCCGCCTGACAGCGTCCTCGAGCAGCGCCGCGCCGATTCCCCGGCCCCGCTCTGCAGGAGCGATCGAGAGGCTGGAGATCTCGTATGCGGGCTCCGGTTCTCGCTTCAGGTAGTGCGGCGCAAAGATTAGCAGTTCGACAAGGAAGAACCGTACGGCGGTGATGGGGCCGGCCGCACGGGCGACAGCGAGAGCCCCCTTCACGAGCCCGGGGGCGTCCGGTGCCTGCATGACCAAGATCCCGGCGACCCTGCCCTCCCTGACGGCGCAGGTGATGTTCTCGCGCCCGAAGGCGTTGCCGCCCGCCAGGATCAGGCGCTCGATCGTTGAGAGAGCCTTCTTACGGTCTCTTCCGAAGACGAGCGGAAAATACGCCGGCTCGGTCTCGTAAATTAGACCCGCAACCTCCTCGGTGCAGTGCCGGTCCGGGCTGAACGGTTCGATAAACATCGGGGACGACTCCGGGGCGTCTCGGCGCTCAAAGCCCCCCGTCGGGGAGAAGGACGGGTTTTGGGGACGGATTCCTATGGGCATCCCGATGAGAGGGGAGGTCGCCGCTCTTTTGAGGGATTTAAGTGCGCTCCGGCCTTCCCTTCCACTCCCAGAGCCTTGATCGGCTGTTGCCCTCGGCGTCGACGGTGTACTCGATTATGACGGCGGTTCCGTTGAGGCGGCTCCATTGCGGGGTGGACGAGCGGAAGAAGAGCAGCCCATGAAAGAGCGTTTCAGGGTCTGATGCGCTTCCTTTTCCCATACCCATCCCGGTGTACATGGCCATCTCGCCGTCCTTTGACGTGACCACGCCGGAACCCTCGGCGTGGAAGGTGTCCGGACTGCGCCACAC
The DNA here is from genome assembly GCF_001512385.1 of Methanoculleus sp. DTU007. Taxonomy (NCBI): domain Archaea; kingdom Methanobacteriati; phylum Methanobacteriota; class Methanomicrobia; order Methanomicrobiales; family Methanomicrobiaceae; genus Methanoculleus; species Methanoculleus sp. DTU007. The sequence goes on from NZ_LFRO01000005.1 coordinate 2,237, forward strand.
ACTCCAGGCGGTCGATAGGTCCTGGGACTCGATGCCCAGCAGCCTTCCGGTCGACAGGTCCGTCGTCTCGATCTTCGGGCTGGTCTCGAGCAGCTCAACGACCCTTGTTCCGATGATCTTCCCTCGCGACTCGCCGATCAGTTCACCCGACATCTTCAACTCCTCCTGATGCTGTATTCGCTGCACCCCTCATCGCGATTCC
>NZ_LFRO01000005.1:2500-42523 GCF_001512385.1 Methanoculleus sp. DTU007
CCGGCGGTACGTCGATCGTATCGAGGGAATAGGGCCGGGGCGCTACGGTCCCAGGGCGGCGTAGAGGGTGCCGATGCCCGTGAGGGCCTTATAGCCCTTATCGGTGATGATATAGTCCCCCCGCTCATGCCGTTGCAGGATCAGTCCCGCGTCCTGGAGTTTCTTGAGATGGAAGAGCAGGTTCCCTCCCCGGAGATCGGTCAGGTTCGAGAGGGACGAGAACGTCTGCGACTCTGCGGCAAGCGCCTGCACGATCCGGAACCGGTGCCGGTTTGCGAGCGGCTCGAGGATCTCCCGAACCAGGACCTCGCCCGGAAGGTCCGCGATGGACGAAGAAGTCTCCTTGTTCTCCCGGTAGACCCCGAGCGTTCGCATCAGATCGAGCTGTTTCTCAAAGAGTCGGTTCGTCTCGGCAAAGCAGGTAGCGCAGGACTCCAGTTTCCCGGCTTTACGCATCGTCGCGAGCCGGTCACGGTAGGACCGGACGACCTCCTCGCTCACCTCACCGTCCCGGATATGCTCCGCGGAGGCCTTGAGGAACTCATAGAATACGGCGTAGCACCGCTCCCTCATCGGGCAGTCCCGGATCATCCGCTCCTGGAGCCTCTGGCCGGCATCGGAGAGGTTCTGCCCGATGAAGAGATCCGCGTACTCCCTGCGGAGTCCGCTGAGGGCCGCATCAACGTTCTGCCGGCTCGCATGCTCGATAAACCGCCTGATTTCGCTCCTGAGGCCGGCAAGTTCGGATCGAACCTCCTGGATCTCCTTCCCATAGAACTGCTCATCCTCGTCGGACCCCTTATGGTCATGGGACTGTAGCGTGGGCATCAGGTATAGTTTAGTGACGGGCATATATATTATACTAACTGTCTAACAGGATGAACGGTGAGACGATACCTGCGCGGCTCGGCTGCAAAGTGTATAGCAACGACTGCTCGCCGGCAAAGGCCGCCCGGGATACCACCAGGATGACGGAGGAAAAAGTATGAGTGTTAAGGAAGAGATCCATGCGCAGATCGTCGGCGCCCTCGCCGGCGCGAAGTTCCCGATTAAGACACCCGAGGATCTCCTTGCCGCGTTCCCCGCAGGAGCGGCGACCAGATGCAAGGCCGGCGACGTGGAGATGACCGCCGGGGAAGCGGGCACCCTCTTAAAGCCGGAGGACTTCCCCTTCCTGACCCCCGAAGAGGTGGCCGAGACCATCCTCTCCCGGGCAGGGATGTAACCCTCTTTTTGCAGATCTCGGACCGGGCGGTTCGGACCGCCTGGCTTCCGGGGCTCTCAAACCGCTCCGGGCGGCACGCACTTTCAGGCGCCGGTCTTTCGCATCGAGAGTTCCTTCAGGACTACTCCGAGTTTGTCAAGGGACTCGTTCCACCCGGCCTCGGCAGCATCGAGCGTCTCGCTAGCCGGAATCCCGGCCATCCGAAGGGTCACCGTCGTTTCGCCTCCATGCTCCTCGAACGTCACCGTCACGAGCACCTCACGCGGCCAGTCCCCGCTCATCCCGTATGTCGAGGCCGGGACCACGTTGCCTTCGGCGTCCGCAAACGAGTCGGTGAAGACGAGCCGTTCACCCGCGACAATCTCGCGGTAGACGCCCGTGCTCCAGAAGTCCCGGCCGTCGGGCAAGCGCATACCAAACAGGTACCTGCCCCCCTCGCGGAGGTCGACCCTGAAGACCAGCGCCGTAAAGCTCGCCGGCCCCCACCACCGCGCTATCAATTCCGGATCCGTCCAAGCCCGGAAAACGAGGTCGCGCGGCGCGTCGAACTCCCGCGTGGTGATGATCTCCTGCTTTCCGGGTTCAGTGATAATACTCGTCTCGGCCATAACAACACCTCCGGCTGAGGGCTCTGTGGATTTGGTGGAGCCCGGTTTGGACGGCACCGACCTTGCAGCCCTCCTACCGATCCCGGAGGTTCCTCGCTGGGCAACCATCCGGATCAGGACCTCCCCAATATGTCCACTGTACTTAAATGTCACGCCGTCCCGCTCGCGGCCCGTGCATGATGAGTATTTCCAGCGGTTCTGAACGTGCCTGTCCTCCACATACCGACCGTATCTTTTGATTCCCCGGATGGTCTCCCCCATTTCCACGAATACATGCTCCTCGCCGAGCGCAATCTCCAATGGGCGACAGTTACGGGGAAGTTGTGACAGGGCATACAAGTACGCCGGTGATTTGCCCCTTTGCACCCCTGTTGACTGCCATCTGCCTCACCGGGAGAGCATATCCTCGGCCATCACCGGCGGGGTTTTGGCATCGCCACTAGCCTTGGAGGGAAATCCTACCACCAAGGTGGGCCGTGGCATCCAAGGGTTATCTCATCTGCCGCCTCCGATGATTTTGGTGAGGCAGTATCAACTCCGGATCCGCGCATGCCAAAAAGACAAAGGAGTCAACCAAGATCTACGGGTCGCTCCATCCAGCTCCAGACCGGTATCGCGATCGAGGATATGGGTCGTCCATACCACAGGACCGCTCACCAGAACCAGGCCAGCAGGAAGATGGCAACCAGCAGGAGGCCGTCCTGGAGCGCGACCGAAAGAAGCATGATCTCGGTGCCCCGCCGGGGTCCAAAGATTGCAATATAAAAGGACCCGAGCCACCGCAGGTAGGTGACGACGCTGGTCAACAGGTTCGCCACGAGCAGCGTGATGACTATATCCCTGCCGGTCATATCGCCCGCCGCGAGCAGCCCGGACGCAAGGCTTGCCGCGGCGACGTACGACCCGAACTTTGCCGCGATGATCGCGATGCCTTCGGGCGGAATGGGAAAGAGTCTGCTCGCACCCTCGAGGTACGCGGCAACGGTCTCGAAGACGCCCGCTTCAATGAGAAACGCCACGATGACGAGCGTCGGGATCATGATTCCGAGGATACGACGGAGGGTCTTTGCGGTCGGTCCGGCTGCGGCCGAGAGCGCCTCGCGCAGGGACAACGTCTTACCAGAGGGTTTCTCCGGCGGCGCGGATGCCGGAACCCCGGGAAGGAGCATTCGCCCGGCAACCATGACAATCCCGGTCTTGAGGAACCCGATCCCCATCAGGATGCCGAAGTAGATCAACCCGAAGACCCCGAGCAGCGGCACGTAGACCGGGATGAGGTAGCGCCAGTGCATCACGACGGCCGGAAAAGAGTTGATGAGCGCCGCGACGATGAGCTCGCCCCTCCCGATCACCCCCTTATGATGGTAATCGACGAGCATCGCGTCCGCCGCCTGCGACGAGACGAACGCCAGGAGAAAACTCGCCCCGCACTCGCGGGGGAGGTGGGAGAAGGTCGTGACCGGGTAGGCGATCTTTGCAATCCTATCGGTGACCCGCAGGGCAATCAGGACTTCGGCGATCAGGACGCCGATGGCGACGATCGGGACCGTCCGGAGCAGGAGATCGAATGAGAGGGCCAGTGCCGCCGAAACAATCTCTGTCGTGCCGTCCATGATTCACCGCTCTGAAGGCTTCGCGTCCCGTAAGACAACATCTGATACGCCGTATCTGAATATCACCATTCTGGATTGCCAGCGCCACGGTATGCCGTTCCAGCGCTGCACGGGCTTTGCTGTGGAAGGAATAAGGCTGTGATGCGGTCTATCTTCACCCTGGCGTCAACAAAATCGCAGAATTTAAATACAATAGATCTGGATGATTTTTAGGTACTCGATGATTGAAGATCATTTAGAGACCTACGACAGCACTCTTGTGCAGAACTGCACATCAGTGCAGAACTGTGTGACCGTGCACTGCACGTTTACGCAGAACGCATTCTCCTTTAGTTAGGGAACCAGCTCTTTTGCTGCGTTCCCGTGTAATGTAACGGTTTTTCAGTTACCGTTAGGTGATTTGATGTTCGGTATTACTGATCCTGCAATCTGGTCTGGATATCTGCTTGCGCTCGGACTTACGCTCGCATGCATAGTGTACGGCCTGCTGAACTGGAATAAAGGAACGGAGGCGGAACGGGGTGGCAGTTGACACTGGACTCTTCATCGCGGTGACGCTGGTTTACCTCGCCATCATCATCTGTCTCGGTTATCTCGGCTACCGCCAGACGAAAGGCGACGATGACTATATGGTCGCCGGCAGAAAGGCCAATTCTGTCGTTCTTGCCCTCTCCTACGGTGCGACCTTCATCAGCACATCCGCAATCATCGGTTTCGGCGGGGTTGCCGCCCAACTCGGCATGGGGATGATCTGGCTGACCGTCCTCAATATTGGGCTAGGGATCCTCGTCGCGTTCATAGTCTTCGGGAAACAGACCCGCCGTATCGGGAGCAAACTCCGTGCCGTGACCTTCCCCGACCTGATGGGGAAGTGCTATCAGTCGCCGTTCATGCGCTACGCAGCAGGGCTCGTCATCGTCATCGCCATGCCGCTGTATACGGCGGCGATCCTGATCGGAGGAGCACAGTTCATCACGAGCACGTTGCAGATCCCGTACGACACTGCACTCATCGCGTTTGCCGCAGTCGTCGCCCTCTACGTGGTGTTCGGTGGGCTCATTGCCGTCATGTACACCGACGCACTGCAGGGCGGGATCATGCTCGTCGGCATGACCGTCCTCCTCGTGCTCACCTACGTCCACCTCGGGGGCGTCGTCGAGGCGCATACCGCCCTTGCCGCGATGTCGGACCTCGTCCCGGAGGCGCTTGCCGCCGGAGGGATGACCGGGTGGACCTCCATGCCGGTATTCGGGTCGCCGATATGGCTTACCATGGTGACGACGCTCGTTCTCGGCGTGGGCATCGGGGTGCTCGCGCAGCCTCAGCTGGTCGTCCGGTTCATGACCGTCAAAGACGACCGTGCACTGAATCGTGCGGTCCTCGTCGGTGGGCCGTTCATCCTGATGATGACCGGCGTCGCCTTCACGGTCGGTGCGCTGACAAACGTCTACTTCTACCAGACGGAGGGTTTGATCGCTCTCGCGGCGGCACCCAACGGCAACGTCGATACAATCATACCGAACTTCATCAACGCATCGATGCCGGACCTCTTCGTCGTCATCTTCATGCTGGCGCTCCTTGCAGCAGCGATGTCCACGCTCAGCGCCCTCTTCCACGTCATGGGAACATCGCTCGGGTTTGATCTCGCACGGCGCACCGATTCCGGTAGAGCGGCGATGCGACCGATCCAGATTGCGACCGTCGTCATGATCGTCGTGAGCGTCGTCCTTGCCTTCATCCTTCCCGGCAGCATCATCGCCCGGGCGACAGCGATGTTCATGGGCCTCTGTGCATCCGCGTTCCTGCCGGCCTACGCTCACGCTATGTACTGCAGCAGGCCGTCGATCCGTGCAGCAAAGATCAGTCTCGTCGTCGGAACGGTTGCCTGGTTTGTCTGGACCGCCTTCGTCCACGTCAAGGAGTCGGCAGCGCTCGGGATCTCGAATCTCCTCTTCGGGGTTCCGGCAATCCTTTCCGCGCCGTGGCAGGATGTGGACCCGCTCGTCGTCGCCCTTCCCCTCTCGACGGCCGCGCTGCTGGTCGGGTGGGCACTCGACCGCCACGAGGTGACCGCAGAGGAAGCGGCCAAGGCTGCCTGACGGCTCCTAACTCCATTTTTATGGCGCCCGGCTGCAGTTTGCCCCCAGAGTTCCTTTGAGCGGATGTGAGCGGCGGAAGCATGCTTCCACCTCCGGTGTGGTCGTGCATGCCGCGTATGAGCCCCACCTGTCACAGTGCGGCTTCGCATCTGTCCATCCACCGGTTCTTGAGCCGGTTCAGATCCAACACTCAAAACCCGGGGCAAACGCAAAAGGGCGCATTTCTGGTCACCACGAATGTCATACGGCTGAATACAATCCTGTATCTTCAAAACCTGGACGCCAGCACGGTAAAGAAATGAGAAGGTTTGTGCAGTATGTTTATTTTACCCTCTTGTAGTGTGAGGAGACAACAGAGGCTGGCCGATTGGAACCATTCGGGAAAACTCCTGCCTTTTCATGACATATTTCATGAATCGGCGCACGACGCACCGGGTTTTCCCGCACCTTACCGGGTATCCATCACGACGGTTTCAGACAATGGCGGGCCCGGGAGACGTGTGTACTATGCTTGAGGATACAAAGAAAGATCAAACATGTAAGATGCCAGCAGAGGCCCCGACGATGCCGGAAGAACGGATCCGGCGTGTCACATTTGCACTGGTGGTCTCCATGCTCGTCAGCACGCTTCTGGGTGCCGTCGAGGTCGGCCTCTTTGTGGTCACGGGCAACCGTGCACTCCTGACCGACGGGTTTGTCAACATCGTCGGCCTTGTTCCAGGAGTACTCTCCCTGATAAGTGTCCGCCTCGGTCAGCGGCAGGCCGACTGGAAGATGCACTATGGCTACCGGCGCGTGGAGACGCTGATGCTTTTCCTCGTTGCGCTGGCAGTCTGCGGTTTTGCGATCAAACAGGCTGCGGATACGATCCTGTACCCGGCCGAGAACCTCATTCCCGAAATAGGCGCCCTCATCGCCGGGTACGCGATTGCCGCGATCGCCGTTGGACTCCTCCTCGTGCGGTATCTCTGGCGCGTGGGAAAGGAGGTGAACAGCCGTCTCCTGCTCCTGAATGCTGTGCTGCTTCAGGGCGATCTCGCCATATCCGCGATAATCTTCATCGGGGGAGTGCTGCTCATCGTCTCTCCGACCATGACGCTTCTCCAGACCGCCATTACCCTTGTTGTGGTGCTGATCATCTTCGCGTACGGGGCGAAAGAGGCCATCGACGCAGCACAGGAACTGGTCGACGCAAACCCCTCGCTCCAGGCAACCGCGCTCGTCGAGCGGATCGTCGAGGAGAATCCGGACGTTTACTTCATCGCAGAGCAGCGGATCCGGGGGTTCGGGGGCGCCCTCTCGGTCGAGCTGACCATCGAGGTGGACCCCAATGCGACCGTGCAGGAAGCGTATACACTCGCAAAGGAGCTCGAGAACCGGATACGGTCGGAGATGGACAACATCATCGATCTCCGGATCAGGACGCATCCTTCCGGGGCGTTCGTTGAAGCGGAACTGAGCGGCGATACGCCCTTTATGAGCGATATCCGGTCGTGAATGTTCCCGGCGCCGTAACACCGCCCTCTCTCGCGGAGATCCTTCAACCCCCCGATGCCGCAGAGAACCCCGGGCGGTTGTTTATTCGTTATTCTCCGAACAGAAGCAGATCCTTCGTCCTCCCGAGGATCGGCTCCGGCGACCGGCAGCGCAAATGGATGTTTTGCCGGCCCCGTCCCCGATCTGTTCGGTCGGGCGGGTGCTCGACCGCCACGAATTGATCGTAGAGGAACCGGCATCTGCCGCCTGAACGGCCGCTCCCTGCTTTGTTGCAAAAAAGGTTACCGCGAGGGAACCCGCGGTTGCTCTCCCCGCATCACCCTTCGGGCCGGAATGCAGCGGAGATGAATCCTCGCAGCTCCCCCGCATCCGAATCGACGGTGTCCATCGCCAAGAAGAGATCCTCCGTCGAGATCCAGGCAGGAGGATACTTGTACCGGGAGACGTCAAGGACCAGGAACCGGTCCGACTCTCTGTCGTACGCGGCTATCGGTGAGAAATGGCCCCCGCCCACCTGCCCGACAGCCGTCCGGAGGTAATTTACGATGATGAAATCGCCCTTCCGGGCCAGGTTCTCCGAAGCCAGTCTCCTGAACTCATCGACGCTGATCTCGTCGGCGTGGTGGACTGTCACGTTCACGCCGTACTGCTCAAGGACCGCCCCGACCTCACGCAGGAACATGCCGTTCTTTGAGACGGCCTCCGGGTCCGCAACCTCCCTGACGTCAGCCCGTTCAAAGAGATTGTCCTGGGTGAAGTAGCGGTACTCCCCAAACTCCGGCGTCTCGGGTGCGGGGACCCCAAGACCGTTGAGCACCATCACCATGCTCGCCGGACCGCAGTAAGTGAGGTGCTCCTGGGTTACAAAGTGCTCGGCAAGAAGGAAGTAATCCGCGTTTGCCGTGCTCCGAAAGAGCAGGGCCCGGCCCTCCGGAGAATCGAAGGCGATCGGGCCCTGTGGAAGGGGGCTGGGGGTAGCGGCAAGTCCCGCAAGCCAGACGACAATGACGACGCCGAGTATGATCCCGGCGGTCAACCACAACTTCTTCATGTACGTCTCCCCTCCTCCCGAACTTGAGCGCTGACGTTCATCTCCCCGGACGACCCCAGTTTCTTTGCCAGCACGTCCCCAAAACAGGTGCAATCGAGATAGCCGGCTCGCGTCCAGTACTCGAGATCCCCTGCAAGGACGCTGCCGCCGCCGATCGCGATCTTCTGCTTCATGATCTTAAAGACCTCTTCAAGGTACTCGTCGGTGGTGACGACGCGCTCCCCCGTCACGTAGGGGTAGACTTCATCGGCCAGCGCATGGGCGTCCCTCCGTGCTCCGTCGGGATCGTAGAGATGGCCGGGGAGCGACCCGTGAGCCCCGAGCGTTCCGACGGTCTTGACACCAAGCGACGTCATCATCATCCCGAGGTAGTTCTGCACTTCGGGAAGGCCGTTTCCCGCCGTGGTCGCAACGGTCACGCCGGCTTTCCCGGCGAGCCGCATCGTATGGAGCCAGGCCGGGAGGCGGTCGAAGAACGTCTTCATCTGCGCGGAGACATTGATCGTGTATACCGGGGAGCCGAGGACGATGAACGAGGCGTCCTCCATCCGCTCCTTGAGCATCGCCATGTCGTCGTGCTGATCCTGGGGACAGAATCCTTTGCTCATGCACGTCCAGCAGCCCTTGCAGTATCGGATGGTCGTCTCGGCCGGAGTAAATATCTCGTACCGAATCGCATTGTCCTTCTCTGCCAGGCGATCGAGCATCATCTTTGTCAGGGCATAGGTATTGGAACGGTTGCCGTGGGGGCTGCCGACGTATGCAAACACTGTTGGCATGCAGAAAAACTCCAATTGATGAAATTTAATCCATGCGATTCGATCCGGCAGAGATCGGCAGCCGGAGTGATCCGGCTGCCCGGGGGCATCTCCTGTAGAGAGGATATACTCCCCGCCGATCCGCACCTGCCCCCGCCCGCCGAACATGAGTCGCCCGTCTTCGGGGCGGAGCAAGAGGACGATCTTCAGGTTCACCCGGTCCGGCCCCTGCCCGATGACGAGCGTCCGGTACGTCTACGGGGCGGCAGCCTCATCGTTCTTGCGGGAGTGCCTTCGGGCAACCGTCAAAAATGGTAAAGGGGTCAGTTCTTCCTGTTTCCCGAAATCAGCAGCAATCCTGCAATCAGCAACGCACCGCCGGCCAGGACCGGGGAGAGCGGCGACTTCTGGGTGGGGATCGGTGTCGGCGCGGGGTTCAGCGTCGCATACAGATCGACCGTCTCCCCTGCACCGGGGTACCGGTCGATCACGCCGGTATAGGCCGCGTACCCGTCCTTTGTCAGGGTGTATGTCCGGTAGGGGGTCCCGGTTGTGTAGACCTGCACCGAGAGGACACCCTGGCTGATGGTGCCCTTGACCTCGTTGTCGAACATCACCGTTGCGCCGTCGACGTTGGCGTGGACGGTGTACCAGCCGACATCGCCGCCGATCGGGGCAGGGGTCTGGACCGGGTTTAAGGTTGCGTAGAGGTCAAAGACCTCGCCCTTGCCGGGAACTCTGTTGATGTCTCCGTAGTACGTAGCGTATCCATCCATCTCAACGCGGAACTTGCTGTAGGGGGTCCCGGTGGTGTAAACCGGGACGTACAGCACGCCGCCCTGGATCTCGCCCTTGTACTGGTTGTCAAAGTAAACCTGTGCTCCATCGATGTTGCAGTAGACCGCGTACCACCCGTTGTCTCCGCCTAAAGACGGCTGAGCGCTCACGGGAAGAACAAAACAGCAGGCAACAAGTAAAACCATGAAGGTGTGGCGTAGAACGCTCTGCATAAAGCCTCCGCTTCAGTTAAAAGAACACACTGTTTACTTATAAATGCATCTATAATCCATAAGGCCAAACAGGCCTTAAAACATGATTTTATGGAATAAAAAGGAGTTTTATAGTGTTATACTTCCCACGTGCCGGAAGGCCGTAACCCAGCATATATGAGGCCATGCGCTGCAGTCCAGCGTTCCCGGAGATCACGGTATTTATTGGACGTCCGATGGACCAGGGCCTTGGTGGACTGAAATACAGGAAACCCTGAATAGTTCCCGGGAAACCGGCGATCAAAAAGGAAAAGGTCACCCACAACCTGCCCCTCTCTGGGTTGTCAGACGACACACCCTACCTCGAATGCAGGACAAACAGAGGTCGCGAAAGGATGGTGTTCGACGCAAATTGGTTTACAGTCCCATTGTTCAGACCGCTTCCGGACGTTTCAACCAAAATCAGATCAGATAGCCTTATGGTGTCATACCCCCTTCAGGCACATGTGGTGATAGACCATGTCAAAATGTTACAGTTGCGGTGCAGAGATCAATCCTAAGAAGACCCGCTGTCCGAAGTGTGGAGCAAAAGTTGAAGCAGGGAGCGGGAGACCGCAGGAAGCAGCACCTGCCAGGGGGCGGCGGTAAAGACCCCAGCACCCTTTCCCTGGATCTCTTCTATTCAATCTTCTCTTTTTGCGCCCGCGGGGAAGTGCGCCACCAGAAGTACACCTCATATATCAGCAGCGCGAGCAGCACCACGCAGGCCCCGAGGAAGAAGCCCATCACCAGGTCGTGGACCGACGACGCTCCGGCAGCAGCATCAAAAGTTGGTGCCCGGAGTACCGAGAGTTCCTCGCCGCTTCCACTGGCAGCCTTTACATCAGGCGGCACGTCTTGGAACCCCGGCATGATGACCGGGAGAAACGTCGCAAGGCTGAGGCTCGCGAAGATGGCTATCGCAAAGAGCGTCGCGTATTTCTTAAACACCGACCGCAGATCGCTCACCGGCGGGGCGATGATGAGCACCTGGTTTGCAAGGCCATAAACCTTCACCTCGCGCCCTTTCTCGCTCCACCGGGTCTCGGTAACTTCCAGAAGCCCGGCTTCAAGGAGGTTTTCTATGTGGTAGGTAGCGGTGGTGATGGGGATATTCATCCGGCGCGCAACCTCCGACGACGTCAACGGTCCGGCTCCGAAGGCCTGAATGATCGCGTTTGCCGTCTGACTCGCCATTGCCCGGGCGATCTTCTGTGCCCGCTCATCACCCGGCTGGATAATCACAACATCATTGTCCATGGAGTGCTTCTAGAATCTTGGCACGCCCGCGCTCGAGCGCCTCACCGATCCGTGAGACGTCCGATCCGGCACCCTGTGCAAGGGTCGGCTTACCCCCACCCTTTCCGCCGAGGATGCTACAGACCTCCCGAACAAGATCGGCAGCGTTCACAGCCGGTGTGCCCGAGGTCGCAACCACCCTCGCGTTTCCGTCTGCCGATACCAGGAGCGCCACGCCGCCTTCATCGGCGATGGTGGTGGCAAGCGCGACGAGTTCCTTCTGGGCCGCATCCACCTGCTTGATGACGACCCGGACACCGTCCACCGTCTCACCGGCGAGATTCTGCTTCTCAAGGTCCACCACTTTCTTTTGGAGGCGCTCGATCTCCTTCTTCTGCTCTTTCCATTCCCCAAAGAACCGAGCTACCGTCGCCGGCAGGTTCTCGGGCTGGACGCTCACCACATCGGCTGATGCCCAGAGAAGTTCTTCCATGTGCTGCACTGCCTGGACGGCAGCAATACCGGCCGCAAAGACCAGCCGCTCCACACCGTCCTGGATATGCTCAACACCGATGATGCGTATCAGGCCAATCTCGCCGGTTGTCCGGACATGGGTTCCCGCGCACGCCTGCACGTCACTTCCCACCTGCACCGTCCTGATCTCCCGGCCCGGCGGGACACCGCCCTGGTAGAGGCCGAACCCATACTTCTGCTCTGCTTTCGTCCTCTCCTCGATACGGATGTAGACCGGTATATTGGCCATGACCAGGCGGTTTGCCTCTATCTCGATCTTCCTGAGCTCATCAAGCGTGATGTGCTTGAAGTGCCGGATATCCAGGCGTGAGGTCTCGATTCCTTTCTGGGCGCCTGCCTGGTGGACATGAGCCCCGAGCACCTTCTTTGCGGCATAGAGCAGGACATGGGTCGCCGTGTGGTGGCGCATCAGCGACCAGCGGCGTTCCTCGTCCAGCACGCCTTTCACCCGATCACCCCGCTTCAAAGTGCCTCCGGTGACCCGGTGGAGTATCACCTCCCCAATCTTCGTCACCTCTTCCACCCGCACCATCGTCTCGGATGTCACCAGGGTTCCGGTATCGGACGGCTGACCGCCTCCCTCTGGGTAGAAGAGCGTCTGGTCCAGCACCGCCATCCCGTCGAAGAAGTCGAGCACCATTGCCTCGAACTCAATCTCAGTCGGGAGTTCGTAGTAGAGTTTCTTCGTCGGGGGCAGGGCTGCTGCCCGCTCCCGGTAGGGAGCGAGCGGGTCTTCCTCTTCACCCTCCTTCTGCGCCTCCGAGTGCATGTCGGCGATCTTCGAGTAAAAGTCGTCGGGGATCTCCACGACCACGTCCTCGGCGGCAGCGACATCCTTCACCATCTCGGGTGGGATGCCATGCGAGTCGTACAGGGTGATCACCTCTGAGAGGGGAACCGGAGAACTCTTTGCCTTGTAGTTCCGGGCGATCTTCTGGACGATCCGGGTCCCGCGCTCAAGGGTGTTTGCATACCGGGCTTCTTCGTTCTCCACAATCTCGCGGACCACGTCAACGTCCTGACCGAAGTTCTCGACCCCCACGACCTGCATCTGTGCTTCCACGAGGTCAGCAAGTTCTTCCTCCATCGAGAGGTCATTCATCATCCGGAGCGTCCGGCGCAGTACGAGCCGGGCGAGATACCCTTCCCGGACGTTCGAGGGGACGATGCAGTCGCCGAGCATGTAGGCGAGACAGCGTGTGTGGTCGGCGATGGAATAGACCTTCTCAATCGGGGCGACAATCCGCTCCAGCTGCTTCACCGGCACGTTGATCGCCTCAGCAACCTTCTTTCGAAGGTTGTAGAGGTTCGACCCGGAGATATCCATCACGCCGGCAAACCTGGCGCTGAGACCCATGATCTTCGTGAACTCGGGGCTATCAAGGAGGTCTTCAAGGTGAGCCGACCGCATCAAGCGGCTCACCATCTCCGGGAAGACCGCATCGTAGATCGTCGGCGAGCCCTTCGATGCCCAGACAAACCTCTCCAGGCCATATCCGGTATCCACAATCTTGAGCCGCATCGGGTAGTAGGGAACCCCGGCCACCATGACGGGCGGTTGATCGGTCTTCTGCCGTCCGAGGTTCATGAAGACCAGCGTCGCAACCTCGAGACCGCCGATGAGCACCTCAACGGATGCCCCGGCGTTTCCGCCTCCGTACCACGGATGCTCCTTATAACTGACCCGGGCGGGATCGCCGCCGATGGACTTGATGAACTCATCACAGAGGGCAACAGTCTCGTCCTTCCAGTATATCTGCTCTTCCGGGGTATTGAAGGCGTGATGCGCCATCATCTCAAAGAGCGTCAGGTGCCGCCCCGATCTGCCGACAGAGTCAAGGTCGTTTAAGCGGATGCAGGGCTGGGATATGGTCAGCGGGTTTGCCGGCGGGGGGACGACCCCGCTTGTGACAAATGGCTGGAAGTCTGCGATGGACGCGATGGTCAGATAGATGTCATCTCTCCACCGAGCGGCTACGGGATATCGGTCAAGGCGTGTATGGCCGTGCCGCTCAAAGAACGAGAGGAACGCCTCCCGCATCTCATCGACAGTATGGGGTTTGAAGACCGGGTTGCCGATGAAGTTGTACGTCACGCACGGAGCGTCGCCGCAAAACTCCTGTTCAGGGTCCCGGGTCCAGAAGGCCGCCCCGCAGCTCTTGCAGACCTTCCGCTCAAACCCTTGAGATCGGAAATAATCAAGCGTATATTCTTCTTCGAGCATTGAAAATCACGCAGCATAATTTGGTATGATTGAGAGCGATATAGTTGTTTGTGCGAAATCTTCAAACATTCCACGTGTCCTGATACCAGAGATCGTAGAATTCATATAGACCCGTCCGCTCAGCGAGGCGTACCGCAAGGATGTGCCAGCACTCGCGTCCCCGGAAGAGAAAATCGCCGCACGTACAGAAGTCGCCTTCAACAATATACTCATCACCTCTCCCAACTACGACGAAGAAATCGCGATAACGCTTCACTCGACCTTCGTCAACGGCCCCAAGCGCCTTCCTTCCCCGCTCGCCATAGACACGCTCGATGCAGGCACGAAATTCCGGCGTCAGCACCCGGTCCTGCTCGATCTTTTGCCAGATCCCCCTCATGGAACTACCACAACATGGGGCGGATCAGGGATATAATGCCACCCCATGCGGGATGCAAGTGCCTCCATGGCAGGTGCTTCGAGCGCATAGTGAGTGGCCTCAAGACAGGGTATGGGAGACGCACGGGCTACGCTGTGCTTCAGTTCCGCCGAGAGGAAGGCCTCTGCGCCGAGGTCGACGGCCTCCCGGATCAGATCGGGATCAAACCCGCTGCCGCCCACGATCGCCAGGCGGCGGATTCTGTCGATCTCACCGTAAACCCGGATTCCCCCTCCCGGAAGGCGACGGGCGATCTCTTCCGTATCAAGAGAGCAGTCGCCGACAAGCCCGACCGTCATCCGCTCTGTCGCGGAGAGACCGAGTCTTGATGCCAGAACGTCGTTGACGCCGCCTTCGGCACGGTCGAAGTTTGTGTGCATCACATAGAGGTTCATCCGGGAGGCAAGGATGGTCCGGAGCAGGTGCGAGACCGGCCCCCTGACCACCGTGATCGGGTGCCAGAGAGGCGTATGATGGACGACCAGCATATCGGCGCCGGCGCGAGCGGCAACCTCCACCACACGCTGTGTGGCGTCGAGCGCACAGCAGACGGTCCCGATCTCATCCTTCCCCTCGACGACGAGACCAATCTTTCCGGCATCATACTCTTCAGCCAGTTCGGGCGGAGCAACCTGCTCCATCGTGGCGACAAAACTCCGGATATCCATGCAGTACTTCATGTGAATCTCACCTGATAAAAAGGTGGACGAGGGGTGCCGAAGAATGGGGGCTCGATCATGTTTCTGCCCGGAAGGTTTTTCAACGATGGGGATCTTGCACATCCGATAACCTCAGGTGATTTTTAAAGATAAGAATAGCCAATATCGGTGAAAAACAAACCAGATTCCATATGCAAAATAGGAATTTTTATAAGCAAAACTGCCGATAATCGACTATATTTTTGTTAAAGGAGATGGATTATGCTGAGATCCTTTATCATCGGAATGACACTCCTCGTTCTCTGCGCCGGCGTCCCGGCCGTCTCTGCAGGCTTAGGAGGAGATCAAGGATGGTACCGTGTCCACTGCAACATCGACGGTGCCGATGTCTACTTTGACGGACAGTACAAAGGTACCACGTATGGAGGATGGGTCGACATACCGGTCTATACCACCGCATCACCTTACCACACCATCCGGGTCGAGAAGAGCGATTACCAGACCTACTCCGGCAACCTGCCTTCGGGACCCACGGCTGGCGAGACCGTGAATGTCTATGTGACGCTGCAGCCGGCCCAGACCGTCGGTTCGATCTCTGTCTCATCGAACCCCTCCGGTGCGGCCATCTACTTAAACGGGAACTACCGCGGGGTGACTCCGCTCACGATCAAGGACCTCGCTCCCGGGACCTACTCCCTTGAAGCCGAGCGTTCGGGCTACAACTCCGACCACGCCACCGTCACGGTCAGGTCCGGGCAGCAGTCGGAGATACGATTCACCCTGACACCGATCCAGCAGTACGGATCGATCGAGATCACATCCGTCCCCTCCGGTGCCTACGTCTATATGGACGGTGTCTACAAGGGTCGGACACCCCTGACGCTCACGAGTGTCTCGGCAAAGAGCCATATTATCGAACTTGATCGTGCAGGCTACTACGACTGGAAATCGACGGTCACCGTGACCCCCGGGGTCACCCGCTACGTCGACGCCCGACTGACGCCCCTCCCCTCAGAGTCTACCGGGGCTATCGACGTGGTCTCCTACCCGGCAGGGGCGGACGTCTTCCTTGACGATAAGTACCAGGGGAAGACCCCCTCGGCAGGGGTATATACGATCTCGAATGTCGCGGTCGGGTCCCATACCCTGAGAGTCGCTCTCTCCGGATACCAGGACTACATAACAACGGTCTCCGTCAGTGCAGCAACCACGAGCCATGTCACCGCGGCCCTCCAGCCCGGCCAGCCAGGCACGACCGGTTCCATCGCGGTCACCTCATCCCCCTCAGGCGCTGATGTCTACATCGACAACGTGTATAAGGGCATCACCCCTCTGACCGTCGATGGTATTAGCCCCGGCAACCATGCAGTCAGGGTGGCGCTTGCCGGCTACAGCGACTGGTCGACCAACGTCCAGGTTGGCGTCGGAAGCATCGCCTCTGCCTCGGCATCGCTCTCCACCGTCCCGACCCAAACACCCAGTGCAGGCATAGCGCCATTTGCTGTTATCGGGGCACTTGGAATTCTCGGACTCTTTACTGCCCTGCGCAGGCGCAATTAAACCCAACTCTTTTTTCTGAAATACTCGTGGTGTGTTCCGTTCGATCTCTGCTGTAGTATCTGTATACCTGACCGGATATTACCTAAAGTAATAATCAACACCTATAAATATTCTAAAATTGAATATACGTCCATGGAAAAGTCCCTGGACCTCATCAATGCCCGGATACGCGACGGTAGTGCACGGGTCGTTACCGCCGACGAGATGCCGGGTATCGTCGACGAATTGGGAGAGGAAGGAGCACTGGCGGAGGTCGATGTCGTCACGACCGGGACGTTCGGGGCAATGTGCTCCTCCGGCGCCTTCTTCAACTTTGGACACGCCGACCCCCCTATTCGGATGGAACGTATATGGCTCAACGACGTTGAGGCATACGCAGGAATCGCTGCGGTCGACGCCTACCTGGGCGCAACTCAGGAGGCCGAGTCCAAGGACCAGCCGTACGGCGGCGCCCATGTCCTCGAAGAACTCGTTGCCGGGGGTACCGTCGAACTGCGAGCGACCGCCCACGGGACAGACTGTTACCCGCGCCGGAGCATCACGACAGAGTTGCTGCTTGAGGATATGAACCAGGCAATCATGGTCAACCCGCGAAATGCCTACCAGTGCTATAACGCAGCGACGAACACGACGGATCGGACGCTCCACACCTACATGGGAACTCTCCTTCCGCGGTGCGGCAACGTCTCCTACTCCGGTGCAGGAACCCTCTCACCGCTCGCAAACGACCCCACCTTCCGGGTCATCGGGAGCGGCGTCCCGATCTTCCTTGGCGGGGGAGAGGGCATGATCATCGGAGAAGGCACCCAGCACTCGGCGGGCACCGGGTTTGGAACCCTGATGGTGGCCGGGGATATGAAGCAGATGCGCCAGGAGTTCCTGCGTGCAGCGGTGATGAACGGCTACGGAGTAACGATGTATATCGGCGTCGGCGTCCCGATCCCAGTGCTCGATACCGAGATCGTCCGGAGGACAGCGGTACGCGACGAGGATCTCATGACCAGTATCGTCGATTACGGCACGCCCCGGCGAGATCGGCCGGTGCTGGCAAGGGTCAGTTATGCCGACTTAAAGAGCGGATCCGTCGAGATCGGCGGCGAGACGGTCAGGACGTCGTCGCTCTCCAGTTACAGGAAGGCCCTGGAGGTAGCACGGGAACTGAAGGCCTGGATCGAGGCGGGAAAGATGGAGCTTGCTCTTCCCACCCGGCGGATCGACCCGGCGAAACGTGTTAGACCCATGCGGGAGACCGCCGTGACCCCCCGCGTCCGCGACATCATGAACCGGCAGGTGATCAGCGTCACCGAGGATGAGGAGATCCAGGTTGCGGCAAAGCGGCTGCTGAGAGGCGAGACGAACCATCTCCCGGTCCTTGACGGCAACGGCACGCTTGTAGGAATCATCACCACCTACGACATCTCAAAGGCGGTGGTGAGCGACGGGCGGCTGCGACTGGTGAAAGATATCATGACCAGAGAGGTGATCAAGACGAGCCCCGACGAGTCGGTGGATATCGCCGCTCAGAAACTGGAACATAACAACATCAGCGCCCTCCCGGTGGTGGACGCGACGAACCGGGTGGTCGGCATCCTCTCGGCGATCGATCTCGGGAAGCTCTTCGGCGGGAGGCGGCGACGATGAAACTCCTGCTGACGTTCTCCCGAAAGGGAAGAGGCGACCCGGGAAGAGAGCCGGTGATTGCCCGGGTGGTGAAGGAGACCGGGGTCCTCATCAACGTCGAGAAGGCCAACATCGACTCGATGGCAGGCGAGGTGCTGATCGACGTCCCGGATGGCGATGCGGAGAGGGTCCAGCGGCGTCTCGAGGAGCTCGGCGTCTCGGTCCGCGTGATGGAGAATGCCATCGTCCGCGACGAGGAGGAGTGCGTCGACTGTGGGGCATGCATCAGCATCTGCCCTCAGGAAGTCTTCTCATTCGACGAAGAGTGGAAACTCCGCGTGCGTTCTGAACGGTGCGTTCTCTGCGGCAAGTGTATCCAGGCATGCCCGCACGGAGCCCTCTCGCAACAAGGATGATCCGGGAACATTTTGAGTTTCGGCAGACGATCACGACGATCCTTGCGGACGATCCCCGGCATGTTGAGACGGCAAAGGCCGGGATGATGGCCGCCAGACAGGAGATCGAGCGGCAGATCTCCCAGGATCCTTATTTTGCGACAACATTTGAGCCCTACGCCCCGAAGAACCCGGGAAAGACCGTCGGGCGTATGGTCCGGGCCGCAGAGGAGGCCTCTGTCGGGCCGATGGCGGCGGTGGCAGGGGCCATTGCCTGGGCGGGGGTAGAAGCGATGATTGCGGATGACGCGATGTTTGCCCTCATCGACAACGGGGGGGATATCGCCCTCGTAAGCGATCGCGAGGTGAAGGTTGGGATTTATGCAGGGGCATCACCGCTGAGCGGGCAGATTGCGTTCCAGATACCACCCCGGAAAGAGATCCTCGGCATCTGCACCTCGTCGGCGACGGTAGGGCCGTCGATCAGTCTAGGCATCGCCGATGCCGTGACGGTCTTTTCCGACGACGTCGCTGCCGCAGATGCCTGGGCGACGGCGATCTGCAATCAGATTAGACCCGACGATACCTCCATCCTCGATAACCTCTCTACGACCAGTATCACGGGTGTGCTCGCCATCATCGGGGATGCGGTCATCCGCTGGGGAGACCTCCCCCGGATTGTGCGGGCGAGGGTGGACGAACGGCTGATCACCGCCGGTCGATCACCCGTCTAGAGGATCTTCGAGATACCTGACCATCTCGGCGTATGCACCCTTTCCTTCGAACCGTGCGAGCGTCCTCTCACCGTCGGTGATGGCAAGAACCGGGCTCCCATCCACCACGCCGAAGATGACCTCGTAGATATCGATCTCGTCGATGACCAGCCCCCGGAGAAGGTCCGAGGCCGCGTGGAGCTGCAGTCGCTCCATGATCAGGTCGTCCGGCGTCTCCCGGAAGAAGTAGTAGAAGACCTGGTAGGCGTTGAGGAGATTCGAGGATAACAACGCCCCTCGGGTCTCTTCATCAAGCGTATCGAGGTTCTCTGCAAGGAGTTCATCGTCGTCGTCGCTCGCCTCAAAGAGTTTCTCGGCAAGGTCCGCCAGTTCCGCGTAATTGACCATACTCAGTTCTCCCCAGATCGTATGCCGCCCGCCAGATAGGACTGGAATGGCGCGGGCGTCTCATGAGTAACTATATCGGTTTTGCCGGAAAAAAGAATAGGTGTGCGTGAGGAAGATCTGGATTGGGCCGTATATCATGGGATTCCACAATCCGGCAGCATTACGGTCGAAGATCTGGTAGCAACAACTGGTTTTGAACCCGGTGCAGTCCGGGCATCGCTTGAGCGCCTGGAGCACTACCTCCTTATTCGGCGATCCGGAGAGGCGGTAAGGCTTCTCTCCATCGAGGAGTCACTGATCGAGTGCCAGTGCCGGCATACGAAAGAGGATCTGCCGTTCGTCATCGAGAACGGTGTCATCAGGGCAAAGAGAGGAGATGAGTAAGACTATGCCTGAAGTAGCCGTGCTCCGGATAGGCCATCGGCCCGAACGCGACCAGCGGGTGACGACCCACGTCGGGCTCGCGGCGCGGGCGCTCGGGGCCCGGGGGATGTATCTTGCCGCAAACGACCCGGGTGTGGCCGCGAGCATCGAAGATGTGGTCTCCCGGTGGGGTGGGGAATTCTTTGTTGAGAACGACGTGAAGTGGCGGCGGTGCATCCAGGACTGGAAAGCCGCCGGCGGCAAGGTCGCACACCTCACGATGTACGGGCTCCGGATGACCGACGTCATCGACGAGATCCGCCGTGAGGATCGGGTGCTCGTCGTTGTGGGGGCGGAGAAGGTCCCGGGAGAGATCTACGGGCTTGCCGATTACAACGTCTCGGTGACGACCCAGCCTCACTCGGAGATCTCAAGCCTCGCCCTCTTCCTCGACCACCTCTTCGAGGGCAAAGAACTCAACCGGGAGTACCCGGACGCGAAGATCCGGATCGAGCCGACGAAAGCGGGCAAAAAGACGGTGGAGCGGTGAGAGGGCGGATACTGGTTGCCGGGTTTGCCACACGACACGTGGCGCAGTCAGCCCATCGGGCCGGTTATACAGTCTACGCCGTCGACCATTTCTGTGACCAGGACCTTGCCTGGTACACGGAGGATTGCCTCGCATTCGACGAACTTGACGAACTCCCGGAGAAGATTGCCGAACTTGCCGCCCGCCGTCCCGTCGATGCTCTGGTCGTCACCTCGGGCGCCGAGACCATCGGGACGACGATCCCGCTCTGCGGCACGCCGCCGAAGAAAGTGGAGCGGTTCCTCGACAAACTGGAGATTCAGCGATTCTTTGAGGGACTGGACATCCCGGTCCCGCCGCTTGCAGGGGTTGAAGAGTTTCCCGCGATGGTCAAGCCACGCCAGGGGGCCGGAGGATGGAGGAACGCGATCGTAAAGACCAGGGAAGAACTCCGGCAGTGGGAAGAGGCCTGGCCTGACACCCCCTACATTGCACAACACCTCGTCAGCGGGATCCCGTCAAGCGTCTCCTGCGTCGCAGACGGTCGGCGTGCGCGGGCCATCGCGGTCAACCGGCAGATCCTCCGGGGAGACGGTGAATCCGCGCATGGGTTTGCCGGATCGATCACCCCGTTCGCCCATCCGCTTGTCGGGGAGATGGTCGCGGCAGCCGAGCGCATCTGTGCCGCAAGCGGGTGCATAGGCTCGATCGGTGTCGACTTCATGGCGGGAGATAAACCCTGGGCGATCGAGATAAACCCCCGGTTCCAGGCGACCGTGGATACGGTTGAGATGGCGACAGGAGAGAGTGTCTTTTCACTGCATATGGATGCCTGCCGCGGTGTGATCCCTGCAGCGATGCCGAAGACAAAAAGGGTCGCGATCCGGCGGATCCTCTTCGCAGAAAGGGATATGCGGCTTGATGCCGATCTTTCGGCGCTTGCACCCCGGATTGCCGACATACCCTGGCCCGGTACCGAGTTTGAGGAAGGGAACGCAGTCGTGAGCGTCTACGGATGCGCGGAGACAGAAACGGCGGCACTCCAGGATCTTGAGAGAAATACCGAAGCCGTCCGGAGGCTGATCCGGGGTTGAGCCCCGGACGCGCCTCCGTCAGCCTCTTCAAACCGGAAAGGAAATTAAATATTGAGAACCCAAGTACGGGGCACCGATGTGGGAGAGATCTATTATACAATATTGCGTATAGGGGAGAATTGAGCATGGTATCCGTCAATGAGCTGTTGAATGATCCAGCAATCCACGCCTACATTCAGCGCATGATCGGGGATGAAGGGGTCGATCTTCTCAGGCGCTTCCCAGAAGTTGGGGAGCACAGCGACGAGGAACTTGCCGAGAAGACCGGGGTCAACCTCAATACTGTCCGTCACACGCTGTATACTCTGTATGAAAAACGCCTTGCCGAGTATCGGCGGCTGAAGAACACCGAGACCGGTTGGCTTACATATCTCTGGCATCTCCGCATGGATCGCCTCAACGAGGTGATCGAGGAGGAGATCAAGAATGCACTTGAACATCTCGACGCGCGGCTCGCCTACGAAGAGAAGAACGACTTCTATATCTGCAAGGGCTGCGGCGCAATCTACACCTTCGCCGATGCCGCGAACTGGAACTTCGAGTGCCCGAACTGCGAAGAGATGCTTGAGCACTTCGATAACGAACTCCTCGCCAACGCACTCAGGAGAAGGGTCAACAAGATCAAGGAGAGCCTCGGAAGTGCGTGAGCAGGATTGTATCGACCTCCTCAGGCGTGCCGGGTGCTCGGAGGGGGTCATCGCACACTGCCGGGCGGTGCGTGACCTTGCACTCACGTATGCTACCGATCCCCTCGTCGACCGCGACCTGGTCGAGGCTGGCGCCCTCCTCCACGACATCGGCCGGGGTGTGACGCATGATATTCATCACGCAGAGGTGGGTGCAGAGATGTGTCGGTCGTTCGGGCTCGATGAAGCGATCGTCGCTATCGTCGAGCGGCACATCGGCGCCGGGCTGACGGCCGACGAATGCTCGCTCCTCAACCTGACCCCACGCGACTGCATGCCCCGGAGACTCGAAGAGAAGATTGTCGCCCACGCAGACAACCTGGTGAAGGGGACCCGTGTCATTACCATGGAAGGGCGTATGCTGCATGCAGTCGCTCTTCCGAGAAGACAGAGGAAGCGGATCTGCCGGCTCGGGCAGGAGATGGAACTTTTTAGATAACCAGCCGGTCAACCTGGGGGAGCGCGCGCAGTTCCTCGTAAACCGATGCCGGAACCCGCGCTTCATCCACGATCATCACAAGTTTTGGCTCCTCTGCAAGGTAAGGATCGGTGACGAATATCTGGCGGATGGAGAGATCGTGATCGACGAGGACTTTGACCGCTGCGCCGACAATCCCCTTCTGTTGCGCATCCTTTGGATAAAGTGTGATAACCGAGAGGCCGAGGGCCTCCGCGACCCGGGAGAGATCGGGCGCGGCGCGCATCCGAAGAAAGACCTCCCGGAGCTCCGGATTTTCGAGGATGCGACGGGCTGTGGCGTCAACGACCCGACGGTCAGTATCGATAGCCCTGCCGATGTGCGTAGCGGGGATCTCGATGCCGTTGCAGGCAATCCGTCCTTCCTCGTTGATGCCGAATCCGTTCTCAAGCAGGAACCGGACGACGCGGCTCTGGGAGGGTGAGTCGGCAAACTCCCGTGAGATGTCAGCCCACATAAGGGAATATTCGCGTGAGGCGCATAAATATACACCGAAGTAGGTCGCAGGAGACCGGCATGTGGCTGTAAAGCATGGCAGATGCCACCAAGGTAGACCTCAAGCCCGGGACCAGAGAGAACTCCCCCTCCCGGGAGAGCAAGGTATTTCTTGTTGCAGTGCGTTGTATATAGGGAACAGAGCGAGGGTTGCCGAGACAGGTCAAAGGCGCAAGGTTGAGGGCCTTGTCACGTAGGTGTTCGGGCGTTCAAATCGCCTCCCTCGCACTCAATCTATCCTGAGATTCTAATCAGATGAGCGGACGCTCTCTATTATCCCATAATTCTCGACTTGATGGCGGATTTGCCGCATAAGTTATCCACAGGAACCAAAATTCAATTTGAGAAGAGTTAACCGCCGAAAGCTCAATATCAATACCTGGATACACATGGAACTGCAGACCGAGAGAAAAGATGGCATTTTAACATTTTGTCTGCGCGGAAGGCTTGATGGTTACGGCGCGGGACAACTCGCCGATGCCATTTCGGCATCGCTGCAGGACGATGACCGGTCGGTCGTCTTTGACCTTGCCGAACTGAGTTACCTGAGCAGTGCGGGCATCCGGGTCCTCGTCGCCACGAAGAAGCAGTTGAAGGAACGCGGCGGCATCCTGGCCCTCGCTGGAATTCAGGATTACCCAAAGAGCGTTCTCGATATGGCCGGAGTAACACCGATATTCTCCATCTATGCAGGGGTCGAGGAGGCCATCGCCGCCTGCAAGAGACCGCTCGACAGTCTCTCGGTCATCAACGAGATCACACGGGCTCCGGTCGTCAGAAACGGCGTTACGTATACCATAGAGCGGGCCTCTACGCAGAGCTCGTCGCTCCGGGTCGTCGGCAGACTGGATAAGATGCTGCGCGCCCGCCTGACGGAGGAAGATATCCGTGCAATACCATTCTCAGCCCTCCAGTACTCGCTCGGCATCGGCGCGCTCGGCAAGGGTGTGACAGATGCGCTCCCGCTCCTAGGAGAGATGATCACGCTGCACGGCTCGGTGGTATGGCTCCCGACCGATGGAAACGCCACACCGGACTTCTTCACGCCGGTGAAGGATACCGGGGAACTCTACATCTATACCGGATATAACGTAGCGCTCAACGGGCCGTTTCACGAGATCGTCACCATCGATGCGGGAGATGGGGGGAGCATCGCGCTCTCCGACGTATACCGCACACTCTTTGAGCTTGCCAGGGAGCAGAAGCGCGACTTTGCCGGCATCATCGCACTTGCCATGTGGGCCGTCGTCGATGGGGTCCGGAGCCTCGGAGTGAAGAAGTCGCCCATTGCCGCATTTGCCCCGGAAAACGGTCTTCCCATCAATTCTGAAGCGAATGTAAAAGAATGGCTCGATGATGACGATGAGCCAAAGTACCACGGCGACACGATGGTCAGCTTCGGGTTCGGAGTAGACTACTCGGCCTGCAACGACGAATGCCTTTCAGCCCTCACCGATCTGAATCGGCCAAGGACACAGCAACTGCAGCTCCACAATCACGGGGTCATCTTCCGGGGGGTGCCATGGGATGCAGGGCTCGATCTCACGAGACAGATCGAAAAGATCTTGAGCGAGGCTCCGTTCATCGATATGCGGCATCTCAAAGACAGCACCCGGATCCGGCGGGCGAAGGTGGGCGTGGCTTATATCTCAAGGATCGACGTGGATGCCTAAGGCCGGAATTGCAGTCGGCCAACTTTCATCATTTTTAAAAATCCTAGATGCGCTCAATATTGGGTCTGATATAGATCCCGGTTCTATTCTAGAGGTTATCTCAAATGCCCCTGCCAGGGGTGATCCGGGGTGCTCTGCTTCACCCGCAGGCACCCCAATGCAGTCTCGACTCCCGACAACAAAAGACCAGTCGGGGCTTATCCTTCGTCCGCCCGATGCGTGATCTGCTCAATCGCATCCTCTGCAGCCCTCTGGACGTACCAATCCGGGTCATTGAGGAGACTTCGGAGAGGATCGACCGCCCGTGCATCCCCGATCTCCGCCAGGACGTCCGCCGCGCGTTTCCGAACATCGTCGTCCGGATCAACGAGCGCGGATACGACCGCATCCATAGCCGGGGCCCCGATACTGACGAGTGCCGCCGCTGCCTCCCGCCGGACGCTGTAGTACTCGTCGTGAAGAAGAGATATGAGCGCCGGGACCGCAGACGGATCACGGATCTCGCCGAGGACCTTGGCCGCCCGCCGCCGGATGCTGTCATCGCAGTCCAGGAGCACCGCGACCAGCGGCCCGACCGCGACCGTGCCAAGCGGGATCAGATCGCTCCATCGTTCCTTTGCGATGAGATAGACCGCCGTCTCTTCTCCCGGGGCCGGCACCCAGCCCAGGCGGTCGAGAGCGTCCGCAGCCCCGGCGCGAACGCGGAAATGCCCGTCCTTGAGTGCGGCAGGCAGCAGCCGACGCGCCGGATCGCCGATGAGCACCAGGGCCATCACCGCACCCATTCTGGCGGTATCATTCCCTTCCCGGAGGACGCGGAGGAGCGGTTCGACCGCCTCCTCGCCCATCATGCCTAGAGCCCGGACAACAACGCGACCCACGTGCCAGTCCTCATGCAGGAGCGTATCTATAAGAGAATCGATTGCACCCGGGTTCCCGATCTTGCCGAGCGTTGCAGCTGCCCCCATCTGGACAACCGGAGAGCCGTTGCGGAGAGCCTGAACCAGCGGCTCGACAGCCGGGTCTCCTATGGTGACAAGCGCCCGCGCTGCCCCAAGGCGGATATGCCAGTCGCGGTCACAGAGAGCATCGATGAGCGGGACGACCGCAGGCTCTCCGATCGTCTTGAGCGCCTCGATTGCTCTTCTCTGTCCGCCCTCCTGCTCGGTGCGAAGTTCATCTATCAGTCTCCTGACCGCGGGTGTTCCAATCATGCCAAGAGCCCGCGCCGCGCCCATCTGGACCGCACTGTCAGGGTCATCAAGCGCCTTCACGAGCGGCTCAACTGCTATGGGGCCAAGCTCTGCAACGGATGCCCACTGCTCCTTCGCGATCAGGTAGTGGACGGTCTCGCTCTCGGTCTCCGGCACCCAGCCAATCCGCCCGAGGACCTCCGCCGCTCCCAGACGCACAGCGTAATGCACGTCTAGAAGGGCCGTCGTAAGATCGTCGATGGCTGGTTTCCCGATCCGGGTGAGGGTATTGGCCGCCTCCAGCCGGAGAGTGTCGTTCGAGTGCCCCAACGCCTCAATGAGCGAGCCAACGGCCATATCCCCAAAGCTGACAAGGATATCCCCAGATCTCTGCCGGGTCAGGGGGTCAGCGCTCCCGAGCGCAAGAACCAGCGCATTGACGGACGCAGCACCGATTGTCGTCAGGATATCCGCCGCAATCGGCCCGATATTCGGGTGCCCGAGAACGGAGGCGAGGGGACCGGCAGCAGGAGCCCCGATCCTGACCAGGACACCGACAGCCATCTGACGGAGTTCATCCTCACTTAAGACCCCGATAAGCGGCTCGACGGCCGCCTCCCCGATCCGCACCAGCGTATCGGCTGCGGGGTCCAGGCGAGCCTCATCGCCGAGCAGGCGAATCAGGTGAGGGATTGCAGGGGTCCCAATCCTGGCAAGCGACTTGATCGCACCGGCCTTGACACCCGTATCCGGGTCGGCAAGCCGCACCAAAAGGGGTTCGACAGCCGGGGCCCCAAGGCTCACGACATCCTGCCACTGCTGCAGAGCGATGAGATACACAGCCTGTTCATCCACACCTCCTGGTCTCCAGCCCAACCGGTTTAAGACCGTAGCCGCGCCCAGGCGAGTCATGGCGTTCTCATCGGTGAGCAGATCGGTAAGCGGCTCCACCGCAGCCTCACCAATACCGGTGAGCGCAGTCACCGCACCATCGTGCCCGTCGCCAGCCTCTCCTAGAAGAGGTATGAGGGGTGTTACAGCAGGGGCACCGATGTTGATCAGAGCGTCAACGGCCCTCCGGTGGAGGCGATCACCGCCGTCCCTGAGCAGTTCAACGATGGCCGGAGCGGCCTCGGGTGCTCTGAGCTTGCCGAGGATCTCGACGGCATTCTCCCGGACGGCATCAGATCCTCCGTCAAGCAGCGCAAGGACCGGAGTTACAGCAGGTTGACCGATAGCGACGAGGGCGTCTGCCGCGGCCGGGGCAACAACGTCATCTCTGAGAGCATTGACAAGCGGTTCTACCGCCTCAGGAAGGCCAATCTCCCCGAGCGTTACCGCAGCCTCACAGCGAACGCGATCGTCGCTGCCGTTGAGCGTTCGGATAAGGGGCTCAACAGCCGGCGCACCCATCAGGGCAAGCTCCATCCACTCTTCCCGGGCAATCAGATACCATGCTCGTTCGGTACTGTCCCAGGGTTCCCAGCCCATCCTCTCCAGAATGGCAGCAGCATGGCGACGTGACCGGTCGGAGGTCAGCGCCTGAATCAGGGGCGGGACCGCAGCCTCCCCAAGAGCATAGAGGACTTCGCAAAGTGCCTCGATGACATCAGAATCCGCATCGTCCAGAGCGCGGACACACGCTTCAGCTGACGGCTCCCCAACCTTGATCAGGGCTGCGGCCGCCATTTCCCGGATGTCGGGATCGGAAAGCAATCGGATGAGCGGGTTGACCGCAGGGAGGCCAATCTCCCCAAGCGCCATCACCACAAGCGATCGGAGTTCCTGATCCGCATCGCGCAACAGTTCGATCAGGGGGCCAACTGAGGCCTCTCCAATCTCACCAAGAGTCCTGGCCGCATGCCACCACCTCTCCCTATCCGGAGACCGGAGGATGCTGATAAGAGGTTCTATAGCGGCCTCACCGTAATCCGCCACATCAGGCCATGCCTCGCTGGCGATGAGGTGCCGGATCGTCCCGATCTCATCAGGCGGTCTCCAGCCGAGTTCCCGCAGGATCTCTGCAGCAGATCTCCGGATCTCCCCATCAGGTGCACCTAGGGCCTCAACGAGGGAGGGCACCGCAACTTCTCCAATCTCACGGAGCGCATAGTGGGCGCCGAACTGCACTTCGTCGTCACCGGAGCCGAGCGCGGCAATGAGCGAGGGCACAGCGGGCTTGCCGATACGCACGAGAGTTGCAGCTGCCCTGGTCTGCGTCGCAGTCTCACCGAGGGCGGCGATCAGCGCCGGGATTGCATCTTCACCAATCAAAGCGAGCGTTTCGGCGACGCACCACCGTCTCTCCTCATCCACAAGAGCGAGGGCCCGGACAAGGTGAGCCACGGCATCGGCTCCCAGCTTCACGAGGGTCTCTTGAGCCCGTTCACGAAGCATGGCGTCATCGCTACCGAGATCACCGATGAGCGACTCTATCGAACGGCCTTCATCAAGAAGGGGGGTAGTAACTGCCTCTTGTTCGCCAGAGCCTGGAGCATCGTCAGGCAGATCAGGAATATCTTCTGATATTTCGAGCCAATCCTCAGAGAGATCAGGCAGAACATCCTCAGACAGACGGGCTTTGCGTTCAGCAAGATCCGGGACTGATTCGTCATTCCGATCATTGAGTCCCGGTGTTATCGCGAGATCTTTATCACCGCGGGACCCAAATTGCGGGATGCTCAGGCCGACTGCGGGAAGCTCCTGAGGCTCGTCTGGCTTACCGGGCACGTCATCAGCCGGATTGCACCCGGATGGGAAGTTAAGAGATCTTCCTGCCTTGCCCTGTCCGTCGGGGGGGTGCGTGGCACCTCTCCCCTCCCCGTAAACAAGATCGTCATACTGCCGAAGGGCGTCGGGGATCAGGTCAAGTTTCTCAAAGACCTTCGTATCACCGTCAAGCCAGGCATGTCCCCCTGAAGATACCTTTTCTGGCGTATCTACCTGAGATACTTCAGGATTCAACTGTGAGGCATCCTCCTTACCAGGGGCATGTTCACTTTTGTTCCCTTCAGCCCACTTCTTCGTCCAATAGGCAAGAAAAGAAGTCCCATTCGGCCCAAACAGCCCGGGAAGGCAGACAAGAGGACATGTGGTCTCAAGCGTTGAGAACGCCGGAATACCCGACACTCCTCCATCAGACAGCAGGAGGAAAAGGCATGTGGTTCCAAAGATCGCACATGCCGATGTATACGGCGTCCCAAAAAACACACGTTTGCCAGCCAACCAGGACACATACCCACCCGCACGATCTAACTGTTCTGTCGCCGAATCGTAGATCTTAACGCGGATATCGGCGAAAGCACCGCTCAGAATTTCTCGTGGGGTCCTAGTGCACATTATGAGAAGTATACGCCCAAAAATTAAAAATGTTTGTTTTCCATGCCCAATCAATATAGAATGTTTTAATTATAACCTATTTCAGGAAATTTTTTCTCCCGTACTCCCTGATTGCTGTGAATCACCCGGTGCCAAGATAGCGTTTATACCAGACAAACCAGGGTGTGTCAAGGAGCCCAATGAGACCCTTGCTGACGACCTGCCCAATGATCAGGGGGAGGAGCGGGATGCCGGCAGTGAAGAAAGCAATGCTCACGAAGATGATACTGTCGAGGGTCAGGTCGGCGACATCGGAGAAAGCGCTCCTTAGAACGATCCGATCAGGGTATGCACGTTTCAGCCGGTCGAAAACATATGAATCGAGAGTCTGACTGACCAGAAACGCAACCCAGGACGCGAGGATGATCCACAACCCTTGCGTGAAGATGCTCTGCCATGCCTCCTCGAACTGGAAGGCCGGAGCCGGAGAAAGGGAGTTTGTCATGACTATGAGGATGACAAGGAGGATCTGCGAGAGCAGTGCGATGAGGATGGCGACCTGAGTCATCGATCTCCCGTAGACCTCGTTGATCATGTCGATCGCCTGTGCTATAAACGGATAAATGAAGACAGAAGCAGGCGCAACCAGCGTGACGATGCCGAGATCGAACTCGATGATTCGGGCTGCAATGATCTGCGAGGCGCCGAGATAAATGATATACAGGCCGGTCAGGGTGGCAAACCCATACCCTGGGAACCGCCTGACGACGACGGCTGCCGCATACGTCGCAATAGTGAGGCTGATCGCCCAGTATATCCAGACAAGCGGTATCAGCGTGGAATCCCTCCTCCTGAAAGGTAGAGAAGGTATTCCCGTTCACTGTATTAACACCCGCCTGTTCGGCCTGCAACCATCACAAAACAGCCGGTTAGAAACCTTCGTTCATAATCCGCTCGAGTTCAGAACGCCTGATCCGCCAGGATCCTCCACACTTGACGGCCGGGATCCGCTCTTCCCGAATGAACTCCCGGATTCGGCCGGGGGTGAAGTTCAGGGTTGAGGCGACGTCATCAACGGTGAGCATCCGATCACTGTAGGCATGGTGGCGACAGCCGCCTCCAATCGTCTCCCAGTTCTCGTCCGGCAGCATGATGGTGATGACCGGCTCGCCGTCGTCTCCCGGGGAGACAGTGGCCTTGAACGTGAGGGTGGGAACGAGACCATTCAGGTAGATGCTCGCCTGAAACTCGAACTCCTCCTCGGTCGTCGTACTGGCTTTATCCCTGAACGCATGTAGGATGTCCCACAAATTCTCCGTAACAGTCTCCTGCGGGATGTTTGGGAATGGCACCATAATCTCTGCAGCCCGCGCCGAGACTGCAAGGGGATACATGATGCCTATATCTCTTCCCATTCGGGTGATCTCAATGAGATCACCGTCATCGATAGCATCCTGGCGGCCCTTCCTCTGCTGGTCGGGGTCCGCCAATCCCCAGATTTCAGCAGGTGCCCTCAATTGAGTTTTTCTCTTCTTCATAAAACAGATCTCTCCAGGGATATACTCGCGCTTCTGTAGCACAGTGGGGGGTTGATCATAAAAGAGTTGCCAAATATTTTGCGTTATTTTTCCAGTTTCTTTCGCTTTAAAGAGGTTTTTCAAGACTCTGGCAACAAAAAACTGCCAGAATCTGACATCTGATCGGATACAGTCTTCGGATACTCGCTCTGCAGCCAATTATCGCCAAAATAAGGAAGCAAATCGCTCGGGTTCTCGTCTCTGAGATCTAATTCGAGGAGCGAACCTCCAACAAAGCCTATATAGCGACAGGGTGAGTCATTGAGCAGTGATTTCTTCATGATCACCGCCCAGGGCGATGCCTACATAGCACTTCTGGGACGCTCAACATGGGCTCTCGTCAACGCATATCATGCAGTCCTGCGGGAGAAGGGGTTGCGCCCCAAACAGGTCTCTATCGTAACCGAGGAACCCTATGCATCGAAGACATCGACCGTAGCCGAGGCCATCCGGATAATATCGGAGGGATATGGCTTCACTCCGGTAATCAGGGTGGAGGTTCTGCCTGAAGCAGACTTTGTGCAGGCCGGGCGGACGATCCGCTCTCTCGTCGCTGACCTCATCCAGCAGGGGTTTTACGTGGCGATCGATATCACCTCCGGGAGGAAGGTCATCGTCGCAGGAGCACTCATCGCGGTCTCACTCGCCGGACTCGATCTAAGACACATTTACTATCTTGCCATGAAGACGACAGACAACGTTGCAAAACCGTACATGATGATCCCTCATCAGATCCAGAAGATCCGGGATATCATGGAGGATGCGGGGGTAAGGCCATGAATGATGCAGTCATCAGGGAAGATGAGCTGCAGATCCTCTTAAACAGCCTAGATGAGATCAACGTCACATATCCGCTCTATGAGGGGGATATCCTCGTTGCACGCCCAGAAGGCATCGGCTACTCCCTGGATCTCCTTGCATCACGCGAGACCTTCCAGGGCTGGCTCGCGGAGTACGAGCCGATTGCCGCCGAACTTCCCAACTACGCAGACTTCCTGGAATGCATGCTCGCAAGCGGGGTCGCCCGCTACGCAAACCAGGCCGCCTTCGATGCAATGCTCACATCGTATGGGCAACTCAAGAAAGCCGTCTTCTTTGGTCTGGATACAAATCTCTTCTACCATGGCTTTGCAACAAACAACCCGGAGATCGATCATGCCTCCTACCTGATCGTTGAGACCGTCCGCGACGAGATCGCATACGCAATCAACCGTAAGTACCCGGCAAAAAAGATCGAGGAGATGGTGGCGCATGCACCGGGCTTGCGAGACTATATCAAGGAACTCGAGAACAAGCGGATGAAGAGATCCCGAAAAGCGGCATACCTAGCTCTGAAAGAGTATCGCATCATCCGCGACCGGGCGACAGAGATCGCATCGCCAGGCCCTCATACGCACCTGACGGAAGAGAACGATCGCAATATTGTCAAAGCGCTCCGGAAGTTCGAAGAGGAACGGTATGCTCTCCCGGTGCTTCTGACAGCCGACGTCTACATGGCGGATCTCTGCATGGCTGAAGGGCTTGAGTACTTCTACTTTGACCGCCCATACAGGTTAGAGACAACAACCTGTACGGCCCAGGGATTCCGGCGGCTGCTCTTCAATCTTGCTGCCGTCTTTGGATTCGTGGGTTGCAACGGTTTTGCCGTCTTCGGGGAATACGGCGGGAAGGGCAACGATCTTGATGAGCTGAAGGTGCGATTTTTTGACGACGAAACATATCATGAATTCACCAGGGAACTGGAGATATGCAGACAACTCCAAAAACTCGGCATAGAACGGTAGAGGCGATCCTCTGCGATATGGATAACACTCTCTTTGACCTTGTTGGAGCAAAGCGTGAGGCCTGCCGGTGCGTGGTCGATTATCTCGGTGTTGGAGACGCGGAGATGCTCTTTTCAGAGTTTCTCCGGGGAATCCATGGGTTTGAAGATCATGAAAACATACGTGACTACCTCGAGCGTCTCGGGGTCTACGAACCCAGGACGTTTGAGGTCTGCTGCCGCACCTACGAAGACGTGAAACTCGACCTGGTCGAGGCGTACCCAGGTGTCGAAGAGACGCTCCAGTTCCTCAGAGACGCCGGGATTGGGCTCGCGGTCGTCACCGACGCAGATTTGCTCCATGCACACCAGCGGCTCACAAAGACCGGGCTCATCGATTACTTCGAGGTCGTGGTGACACCGGAGGTCTCGGGGAGACGGAAACCGGAACCGGACTCGCTCCTCTACGCCCTCCGGAAACTCGAGACCCCTCCTGCGCAGGCGATGATGGTCGGCGATAGCCTGGTTCGCGACATCGCTCCCGGGAGGCATCTAGGGATGGTGACCGCGTTTGCCGCCTACGGCGACTGGCGCGCAAGCCGGCCAAGTGACGTTGAGGCCGATATCATCCTTTCAGAATTCTCCGAACTCCCGGATCATATCGGCATATCAGACCAGTAATCAGCAGAGCGGCGAGGGAGACTGAGAGCCCGGAACCGGGAGGCGCGCTCCGTGGACGATGACCGGCTGATCGGTCTCCGCGACTTTCCCGAGAATGATCGCCTTTCCCGCTTTGGTCATCGCAAAGACCGGGATTGATGTCCCTGCCTGCAGGAGCGCGGCCTTCGCCGCCTCATCGCGGATGTGCTGCGACGCGCAGGCAGTGAGGAGATCGGCAGATCTCGCCATCAGCGCCGCGTCCTCTCGCGAGATCCCGGTCGTGTGAACGGCAACGATGACGGTCTCGGGGAAGTGTTCCCGGATTACCGCAGCCTCGGCGGCAACGGCGGTGGTCACGGCGATCCGCCGGTGCCCGAGCGATCGCGCAAGGGCAACGCCGGCGGCCTGGTCGATCGTGGCGGTCTTCGGGTCAAGGACCACGCCCCCGTTCTCCCGAATTCGTGCGATCACCTCAGGGATAGGGGAAGTCTTTACGAGGCCCGACATCCGGCCGCCGATCCCCTGGATGAGGGCGGGATTCGCCGCGACAAGCGTCCCTGCCCCGTCGGATACGATCACCACAGCGTCGAGGTCTCCCCGGCGGACAGCGCTGCTCAAGAGTTCCGATGCCCCGAAGATGACGAAGTCCGGACCGGCAAGAACCTCCCGATCCGGAGTGCACATCCCAAACGACCGGATTCTCCCTTCGATGTTTCTTCGGATCGCCTCAGGCGTCATCTCCTCGACCGGGCAGGCAAACCGTCGCGCCAGTGGGCAGTCCTCGATCAGGGGCGTCCCGACCTCGACCACACGACCGTTCTGAATCACGACCCGGCACCTTCCGGCAGCCTCTATGATATGTTCGTCTCGGTTGTTCATAGGCCCGTTTCCATACTTGCTATGCGGTGACGTGAAATAATACTCCCTTCCCGACCCCGGGTAAATGCTTATCAGATTGCCGCTATGAGTGTACAGAGATGATATACCTGCATCAGGTAGACGGGGTGAAGGGTCATGGGCCGGATCTGTAGTCCGTTCATCGTTCTCGAGTGCAGCCGGGAGTGCGGATTCACCCGGATCTATAACGAACCTACCGAGGAGCAAGAGAAGGAGATCGCCGATATGAAGACCTGCCCTGACTGCGGGGCCCCGATCAGGCGAAGATTCTTCTGACGGCGAAGACTATGCCGGGAGAGCGCTACTGGGAGATCGATATCGTCCGGGGTATCGCCGTCGTGACGATGATCATCTTCCATGCCGCTTTCGACCTCAACTTCTTCGGAGTCCTGCCGCTCAACGTCTCGAGCGGCTTCCTTCGGATGCTCGCCTACCTGACCGCATCGACATTCATCTTCCTCGTCGGGCTCTCCTTCACCATCAGTTATGCCCGGGCTTCGGAGCGGCTTGCCGGGCGGGACCTCACGCTCAAATACGTCCGGCGCGGCCTTACGATATTCGGCTACGGGCTCGTCATAACTGCTGTTACCTGGTTCTTCCTGCCGAATGTCTATATCGTCTTTGGCATTCTCCATTTCATCGGGGTCGCCATCCTGATCGCGCCGCTCTTTGCGCGCTTTGGCGCGACGAATCTCATCCTTGCAAGCATCGCCTGCCTGGTTGCGGGCTACGCCACAAACGCCATCCCGGGCCCGTGGCCCCTCCTCTGGCTCGGCATCCATCCGGAGTCGTTCGCGAGTCTCGACTACGTCCCGCTCCTCCCCTGGTTCGGCCTTGTCCTCGCCGGGATGGCGTTCGGGCACCTCTACTATCCGGACGGACGACGCGGATTTGTACTCACGACGAGAGAACCGAGGCTTGCGCATCCCCTCTCGTTCCTCGGCCGGCACTCGCTCCTCATCTACTTCCTGCACCAGCCCATCCTCCTCCTCCTGACCGCGTTCCTCGCGCCAGGAGCGATGATAACCGGGTTGTGGTGAGGGACGTGGCACGGAGACGGGGAAGAATGGCGTCCGCTCCCCCCAAGAGATCTGGATCTTTCGGGTAGAGGCGATACCGATACGCTTTAGGCACAAAATACCCACATGGAAGACATTGGTCTATAAGGTGGACTGTCTGTATCCCGCCATGGAAATGGAGGAGTGGTCCCGTCCGAACCTAAAAGACGCCCCAGATCATCATTCCAAGGGTGTGGCCGCATGGATTACCTGGAGGAGTTCCCTATTCTCATCATCGACGATGAGTTGCATTCAGATACTGCTGAAGGCCGTGCATCTCGCGAGATCATCAAAGAATTGAAGGACGAAGGTTTCTCCATAATCGAGGCTCTGAATGCTCGCGACGGGGTTCACGCATTTCTGTCGCACCCGCATGCAAGCTGCATCGTCATCGACTGGGAACTCACCCCCGAGGCCGCGGACGGCATGCTCACCGCAGCCGACGTCATCACCCTCATCAGGGAGCGCAATCCGAAGGTTCCGATATTCTTAAACACCGAAAAACTGGCGATCTCCGCCATTCCTTTGAGCGTCATATCCCGGATTGACGGCTACATCTGGAAACTTGAGGATACCCCCAGCTTCATCGCCGGCCACATCAAACGGGCGGCGACAAGTTACCTCATTGATATCCTTCCTCCATTTTTCCATGGGCTGATGGACTACGTTGAGGAGTACAAGTATTCCTGGCATACCCCGGGGCATATGGGGGGCGTCGCGTTTCTCAAAAGCGCCGCAGGCCGGATATTCTACAATTTCTTCGGCGAGAACGCTCTGCGGGCCGACCTCTCGGCCTCGGTGCCGGAACTTGGATCGCTCCTCGAGCACTCCGGCGTCGTCGGTGAGGCGGAACGGAAGGCCGCGGAGGTCTTCGGGGCCGATCGGACCTACTTTGTCACCGGAGGGACATCGGCCGCGAACAAGATCGTCTGGCTTGCGACCGTTACCCCCGGCGACGTTGTCCTTGTCGACCGGAACTGCCACAAATCCGTGATGCACGCAATCATCATGACCGGTGCCATCCCCATCTACCTCATACCAACCCGGAACGAGTATGGGATCATCGGTCCCATTCAGAGCCGCGAGTTCCACCCCGAGGTCATCGCAGAGAAGATCCGCAACTCCCCGCTCATCGACGACCCTGCGGCAGAGACGATCAAGATGGCCGTGATCACGAACTCCACCTACGACGGGATCTGCTACAGCACAGAGAGGATCGAGGAGCAGTTGCGGAATGTGGTTCCATACCTCCACTACGACGAGGCGTGGTTCGGCTACGCCCGGTTCCATCCCCTGTATGCGGGACGCTACGGGATGCACACCACAGATACGGTCGGGCCGACGGTCTTTGCCACCCAGTCGACCCACAAAGTCCTCGCCGCCTTCTCGCAGGGCTCGATGCTCCACGTCAGGCAGGGCCGGGGACCGGTCGACCACCCGCGGTTCAACGAGGCGTTCATGATGTTCACCTCCACCTCACCTCAGTACACCATCATAGCGTCCCTCGACGTCGCCACCAAGATGATGGCCGGTCACTCGGGGAGGTTCCTCGTCGAGGAGGCGATCGAGGAGGCGATCGTCTTTCGAAAGAAGATGGTGACAGTGGCCGAAGAGATCCGGCGAGGCCCCTTCACCGAGGAGGACTACTGGTGGTTCACCGTCTGGCAGCCCGATTGCATCATGGACCAGGAGGCGGAGCGGCCGCTCGGAGAAGTGGAGGACTGGATGCTCCGGGACCAGGCAGGCTGCTGGCTGTTACATCCCCACGATACCTGGCATGGGTTCGACGGCATTGAGGAGGGATACGCCATGCTCGATCCCATCAAGGTGACGATCCTCACCCCGGGGATCAGACCGGGCGGGAGCATGGAGGAACAGGGGATCCCGGCGAGCATCGTCACGAAGTACCTCCGGAAGAGAGGGATCGTCGTCGAGAAGACCGGACATTACTCGTTCCTGATCCTCTTCACGCTCGGGATCACCAAGGGCAAGTCCGGGACGCTGCTTGCGGAACTCTTCCGATTCAAGGCCCTCTACGACCGAAACAGCCCCCTCGAAGAGGTCTTCCCCGATCTCGTGCGCCAGTATCCCGCCCGGTATGCAGAACGGGGGCTCCGCGACCTCTGCCAGGAGATGCACGAACATCTGCGCGAGAAGTCGATCGCAGAGATGGTCCGAAACGTTTACTCGAGATTACCGGAACAGGTGATGACACCTGCGGAGGCCTACCGCCGCCTGGTTCGAGGCGAGGTGACGCCGGTGCCCGCAAGCGATCTCGAGGGGAGGACGGTCGCGGTGATGGTCGTCCCCTATCCTCCCGGTATCCCGGTCATCATGCCGGGGGAGCGATGCGGTCCGGAGACGCGGGCGATCGTCGATTACCTACGATCATCAGAGGAGTTCAACGCGCTCTTCCCCGGGTTCGAGAACGAGGTGCACGGGGTGGANNTCGTGACGGAGGGCGACCGCCGGGTCTACTACGTTTACTGCGTTTCGGAGTGACGCCGGTCAATCCCGCACGCCGACGAAGATCGCGGTCGCGAGGAAGTGGACGAGGCTACGAAACTGAGCGATACTGCGTCGGGAGCGAACTCAGCGGCGATGGACGGGAGCGCGATGTTCACCGCCGAACCCATGAACGGGGTGGCCACGCGCTGAGTGTAGGGTGGTCGGGATGATGCCGGATCACCTGCCGGGGGGGTACGGTGCCGGGCAGGGACCTGCCCGGGAGAGAACAATGAAGAGGAGAGGAGCGGGTTAGCCGGCGGTACTCTTTACATTAACCGATAACGTATGCAAATTATTTACACGTCTGGGTTTTGTCGGAGAAAAAGTCCTGGTTTCGTCGTGAGTAATTTCTTGCTTCAACGGTCATTTTTCGGAAAACCCCTTGAGGTGGGGTTTAATATTCCGCGCAACACCTTTCCCGTATTGCGCTTGTCCTTCAGAAAGGTGCGGAATGGACGATTCTCGGCGGAATGCCCGTGATCCTGCGTGCTATTCCGGAGACGCTCGGGTGATCTCTCACGCGCCGAGATCGACGTACTGCTTGCGTATATAAAACGTGTAAAGAAATTGGACAGAATTTTTATACGGAGGTCTTCCGATGTCTCATCGGTGGATTCTGATGAAGATCAGCCGCGTTATAGGACTTCTTGCCGTCGTCGCCTTCATCGTGCCGGTGGTTTCAGCTGCAGGTATCGGAAACGAAAATGACGGAGTCGCGGGACTTCTCTCGCAGGCGGACGGGTACGGAACCCGTGAGTATTTTACGATTACACAGGGGGAGACTGATACTCATCTGCTCAATGTACCAGCTGGGATGTCCTTACTGAATGTTTACTTAAACTGGTTTACCCCGGACCACTCCCTGGAATTGGAGATCTACAGACCGGATGGGAGCCTGTACCTGGAGTATCAAGATTACTCGATAAATTGCATAACAGATGATAATGAATTTACCTTTGCAATTCCTGCTGGCGCGTCGGTGGTGTACGCATGAGGATTAATCATATCGTCAAAGAGGAACTCTTGCGCTCACTCGCAATCTACTGGATATTGTTTCTCATCATTGCTATTCCCACCGTGGGTGGCTACTTGCCGTTATCCACGGCTTCTGCATTTCCTCTGGCAGCGATCCTCACTGCAATATATTTCTGTGTCAGGGTGTGGTACAGGCGGAAGGAAAATCTGCACGACCCCAACCCCATAAGCATTCTCCATCACGCCCTCCGGTTGGGAGAACAGAGAGAGGAGAAGACGAAGCAGAGAAGAGCCCTCGTTGAGAAGGCGGTCGATGCCGTCCTTGCCGTCGCGATCTTCCTGATCTATATCTACGCGTCCCTTGCATACTCCATCAACCAGATATTCTGGCTCCCTGTCCTTGTCATCCTCGGCCTGCTTCTGACGCGCATCGTCTTCATCGATGCCGGGGAGCGCCGCGTCACCCTTGCACGATCGGTTGTCTTCTACCTCATAGCAGCCGCAATCGTTGTTCTGCGCTACCTGGCACTGGGGTATCCCGTTGTCCCCCTCCTCCAGGCAATCGTGCTTATTGGTATCGTTTCTTTTCCTATCCTCTACATCTGGGAAAGACGATCTGCCCCGAAAGGAAAGGACTGAGGGATGATGTCCTGCGGAGGGATGGATGTGCTCTGCACACCTCTGCGAATGACGGAGGGCTCATGATCGTGAAAGCAGTGCACGTACTTGCCGTTCTGCTCATCGCATGCACTCTGTGCATTCCTGCAGCCGCGACCTCAACGATCCCCCTCGAATACTACCACATGGACCGGTGCCCGGACTGCGAGCTCACCGATCCGCTGATCGCGGACCTGGAAGGCGCCTATGGCGGTGCCCTCGCGATCGAATGGATCGATGTCGAGAACGTGGACGGATGGGAGCGATGGAACGCATACGCATTTCTCGAAGTCCCGGCCGTGGTCGTGGGCGGCATCGTCAAAATCCCCAAGGAAGAGATCACCGAGGAGAGCCTCAGGGCGGCGATCGAGCAGACCCGTGCCGGCGAGCAGCCGCAGGAGAACTCGCCGCCGATTAACTGGAATATCCCGTTTGCATTCTCCCTGGGCCT
>NZ_LFRO01000013.1:0-573 GCF_001512385.1 Methanoculleus sp. DTU007
CCCATGGTGACGACGGCGACACAACTCTGCGGATCTCCCGTGTGGAAGTCGCCCTGAATGATTGGCCATCCGCTGGCCGGTGATTTCTTCTCAACCATGTTAGATCGCCCCCAGCAGCAGTGCCGGAATCACAATCATGAGTAGGGCTACAAGGAATCCGATAGAGAATCCGATGAGCCCCATTCCCATGATTCCCGATTCGAGTTTGGTTGTCCGGGCAAGGATCTGCGCCTTGTAACGGATGGAGCCCATCATCTCGTTGATTGCTGCCATCCGGATGGGACCTGCCTGTGTGTTTTCTTCTGCCATCTATCTCACCCCAGCAAGATGAACCCCAGGATCACGAACGAGACGATCAGACCGATCATGAGACCCTCAATCTTGCCTGAGTAGACACCGGCGGCAAACCTGTTGCGGTACCCGATGTCGGTGACCATCTGCTCGATGATCTTCATCCGTGCGTGTATCAATGCCAGCTCGCCAGAGAGCGGCTGTACTTCGCCGGTAACTTCTTCTGCGCCTTCACCACCGGCTTCCTTGACCTCGACGACCATGGGTTCCGCGCCGAACGCA
>NZ_LFRO01000035.1:0-3770 GCF_001512385.1 Methanoculleus sp. DTU007
AGCCTGCTGAACCGGTCGAGGAGCAGGACTGCGACGAAGGCGAGCACCGAGACGGTTATCCCGGAGATGAGGTGAGCGACCTTGTCGTAGTAGGGGTAGTAGATCTCGTAGAACCCCCTGACTCCGCCCGCCACATGGAGGTAGAGCGAGAGGGCGACGAGGAGGTTGATCTCCCAGGGGAGCGTGATGTTCCCCCGGCGGGTGACGATGGCGGGAACCAGTGTCAGGCCGAGCGCAAGGACGCCGCCGAAGACCTGCGAGTACTCACCGAGCGAGAGGGCGATGAAGATGTTTGCGGCGATGAGGAACTGGAAGAGGTAGGCGAGGTAGAGGCCGATGGGTCTCTTCATACCTCCATATTTGGATGAGCACCGTTAAACGTCCTCCTGCCTGCCCCGGCCCTATCCCCGGCATCACCACCGCTCAAGCCTGATATCAGTGCCCGCAACCGTCCTGCTCCGTGCAGATAACCCCCCTCGTATTCCCGCTTACGCCGAGGGCGGCGGCACTTCTGCTTTTGCCGGTACTCCGGCCCCGAACGCTTCGCGGAGGTTCGCCTCCTCTGTCTCAGAGAGCGACGTCCTGATGACATGGCCTCCATAGTCCCTGATGGCGTCGACAACCTTGTCAGGCGTCATCTTCTTGATGAGCAGGAATACCGCGGAGTTGCCCGGGCCGACGCTCTCCGCGACCTCATTTATGAATTTGTCGTCGATGCCGTAGTCTGAGAAGCGTCCGGCGAGTGCGCCGGCGATAGCGCCGATGGCAAGCCCGAAGATCGGCGCTAAGAAGATCAGGCCGATCAGGAGCCCCCAGAAGGCGCCGGAGAGCGCCCCCAGGCTTGCGAGATCGGTGGACTGCTTGATCTGGGTCTTCCCGTCCCGGTGGTGGACGACGACCACCAGGTCCTCCAGTTCGATGACGTGCTCCTTCGTCAGGCTGACCAGCCGGTCTCTGACCCGGAACGCGGTATCTTCGCCCTCGTAGGCGATGGCGACCAGGTCGCTCATGGCTCTCTTCCTCCAGGTGACATGCGCCGGGATATCGCCCCGGCGTATATAAACCCTACTCCTCCCCGGCCCCCATTATCTCCCCGATCCACCGGGTCTCGTCCCAGCTCTCGAGGAAGAGTTTCACCGCGATCGTCAGGGGGATGGCGAGGAGGACCCCGACCACCCCGAAGATGATCCCCCAGAAGACGACGGAGAAGAGGACGACGAACGGCGAGAGGTTGAGGTCCCGACCGGCCATCCGGGGGAGGACGAGGTTCTCTGCGGCAGCGTCGATGAGGGCGACGGCGGCGATGACGGCCACGGCTCCGGCCGGCCCGAACTCAATGAGGGCAAGGAGGGTGGGCGGGATCGCGGCCACGACGAGGCCGATGTAGGGGACGAAACTCAGGACGAAGGCGACAAAGCCCCAGAGCAGCGCGAAGTCGACCCCGAGGACGGCGAGGAAGAGCGCGGTTCCGGTGCCGGTGATCAGGTTCACCTTCGTCCTGACGACGACGTACTCGATGAGGAGCCTGCCCGACTCCACGAGGTGCCGGTAGAGGGTGCTCTCCGCCCCGAGGTGCTGCCTGAGGGTGGCCGCGATCCGGGGGGCTTCGATGAGCAGGAACCCGATCCCGACGAAGACCAGGAAGGCGTCGACGGCGATAGACCCGACCTCGCGGGCGAGCACGGCCGCCTGCTGGACGATGAGCCCCTGGTCGATGTAGTCTCCGATCTGGATGACGCCCGGGGTGATGCCGTATTCGGCGAGGATGGACTGGGTGATGGCGAGCTGTTCGTCGAGGCGCGCCTGGTACTGCGGCAG
The DNA here is from genome assembly GCF_001512385.1 of Methanoculleus sp. DTU007. Lineage (NCBI taxonomy): Archaea > Methanobacteriati > Methanobacteriota > Methanomicrobia > Methanomicrobiales > Methanomicrobiaceae > Methanoculleus > Methanoculleus sp. DTU007. Next base: position 1,819 of record NZ_LFRO01000035.1, read on the forward strand.
CGAGCGGGCGAACCCGGTGAGGGCCACACCGAGGAAGGCGATCATCCCGGCGAGGATCCCGATAAGCCCCATGACCACGGTTCCAGCAGCGATGACCTGGGGCACCCCCCGGCGGGTCAGCCACGTCATGATGGGCGCGGTGATCATAGCGAAGAAGACCGCGACGAGGAGCGGGCTGACTATCGCAGTTGCCGCCTGGAGTCCGGCGAGGACGATGACGACCGCGGCCCCGATCATCAAGATGTAGGCAGGGGGGGAGAGGCGCTCGGCGATATTCACAGAGATGGTATGGATCTTCTCCAAAGAAAGAGTTTTCCGGGCAACGTCTATCTCTCCTCGGGTACCCGGGTCTCTGCCGCCCGGATGGCCTCTCGGAGCGCCTCCCCGATGACCGGCGTCGCGAAGAATATGTTCTCGCAGCCGATGGCCTCCATCACCCCGGTCCCCTCGAGCCCCTCGAGGAGCCGGGGGTCGACCTCGGCGAGGATGAGCCGGTCGTTCTGGGCGTGGAGCCGCCGGGCGTAGCGTTCCAGCATCCGGAAGAGCCCGGTCCCGGCCTCGACCCTCCCCCGGAGAGCCAGGATGACGACGGCGCCCTCTGCCCCCTCCGGGGAGGGGAGCGACCGTTCGATGGCATGGAGAGTGGCGAAGTAGACGCTTCCCGAGACCGAGAGGATGGTGACCTGGCCCGGGAGAAGCCGACCCGGTGCAGACTCTTCACGGTACATACCATCTTTTATCGGGACGAGGTGGACCACAGAGGCCTCGCGGGTGGAGGCGATCAGGTAGATGGCGAGCGAGAGGAGGACGCCGACGTAGATGCTGTACTGGAGCGGGAGTACCTGGGTGGAGATGAAGGTGGCGACCATCGCCCAGCGCCCCGGGCGGGAGTACCTGAAGATACAGGTGATCTCCTGGGGCTGGTAGATGAGTTCGGCCCCGATGAGGATCAGGATACCGGCAAGCGCCGGAAGCGGGATCAGTTCCACGAGGGGGCCGGCGACGAGGATGACGACCCCGACGAGGGCGCCGGAGATGAGGTTCGCCGCCCGGGTCTCTGCTCCCGCGCTGACGTTCAAGGCCGTCGCCGTGAGCGGCCCGCTTGAGGGTGCGCACTGGAGGAAGCTCGCGACGATGTTGGTGACTCCCTGTCCGGTAAAGTCCCGGTTCACGTCGGCGATGGTCCCGTCGCGTTCCGGGATCGCTTCCGTGACCCCGACGGCCATGACGAGCCCGATGATGGCAAGCGCGAGCGCCGGGACGAGGAGGCCGGGGGCGAGGGCGATATTGGGGATGGCAAAGGCCGGGAGCCCGGCGGGAATGGTGGCGATACTGCCGACGAGCGCGACATCCGGAAAGACGATCCGGGCGAGGAGGGCCGTGACGATGAGCGGGAGGAGGAGGGCGACGGAGCTGAGGTGCGGTACGCGGCGGAGCACGATGACAAGGACGATGGTGAGGAGACCGATCGCGAGTGCGTCGGGCCGGATATCGCCTGCGTGGAGGAGGAGGTCGGGCACGGCGAGGATCTGGATCGCCTCCCGCGGGAGGGGGTAGCCGGTGAGGTTCCCGAGCTGGCCGAGGACGATGAGGAGCGCTGCTCCCGTGACGAACCCGGTGAGGACGGAGTGCGATATGAACCGGGTGAGGCTGCCGGCCCGGACGAGCCCGAACCCGAGCTGGAAAACGCCAACGAGGAGGGTGAGGACGAAGAGGGTGGCGGGGACGTCGGCCTCGGGGACCGGGGCGAGGACGGAGTAGATCGAGACCGCGAGGACGTTTGAGAGCATCACCTTGAGGTAGGTGGAGCCGGTGAGAAACGCCCCAAACGCCGTCGAGAATATCGCGGTGTAGAGGCCGTAGACCGGGTTGATCCCGGCGACGAGGGCGAACCCCATCGCCTGCGGGATGCCGACGAGGGCGGTGGTCGTCCCGGCGGCGAGGTCGGCCGG
>NZ_LFRO01000078.1:0-34613 GCF_001512385.1 Methanoculleus sp. DTU007
TACCGGTCCGAGATCGATGAACTCGGCACCTCCTTCTCCGGTATCAACCTCGTCGAGGTGGCGCTCAGCTGGAACCTCGCCAAGGAGTATCAGAGCATCCTGGAGCTCGTGCCGGGGGACCTGAAGCATTTCACTGCCAGCTATCTGCGCCGCTGGGACATCCAGAACGTTGTCACCATCCTGCGCGGCAAGATGCAGGGGATGGCGCCGGGCAAGATCAAGGAGGTCCTGGTCCCGGCCGGCAGGCTGGACAAAGTCGCTCTCGACCGCCTTCTCGCTGAGGATTCACCGGAACGGGTTGTCGAGGCGCTCAGGGGCGAGCGGTTCTACCCGGTTCTTGAGAAGGAGCTTCCCCGCGCGATGGAGACCGGATCGTTCGCCCACCTGGAGAACGAGCTCTACAAGGGCTACTACGCACGGCTCATCGCCGACGCGAAGGAGGGCGTCAAGGGCGGGAATATATTCCTGAAGTATATCGAGCTCGAGATTGACACCCGGAACATCCAGAACCTCTTCCGCCTCCGGGCCGGGCATGTCCTTGAGGATGTGCGGGAACTGATGATCCCCGGCGGCTCGTTCTCGGTGGATGAACTGCAGCGGCTCTCAACGATTGAGGACCGAGAAGAGTTCATCGACGCTTTAAAGAGGCAGGTCTGGATGGTCCCGCTCTTAAACACGCTTGAGGAGATTCGGGGCAAGGAGGCAATTCACGAGGTCGAGGTTGCGCTGACCCGCGTCCAGCTCGAGCAGATGGAGCGGATGTCGAAGCGCTATCCGTTCTCGATTCTTCCGATCCTGGTCTACCTTGAGGAGAAGAAGCATGAAGTCGCGAACCTTCGTGCCCTTGCCCGGGGCAAGGAGGCTGGCCTTCCCGGTGAACGATTGCAGGGATACCTGGTGATGTAGAATGGAGATCGCAGTTGTCGGTACCGACGAATTTATCCTCGGTTTCAGGCTCGCGGGTGTCAGAAAGACCTATGTGGCTGAGACCGACGAACGGCTGATCGAACACATCAACCGGGTTTTAGAGGACAAGGACGTCGGCATTCTCGTGCTGAAGGGCAGTGACATGGAGCGGATCCCCCTGCGACTTCGCACCACTCTCGAGAACTCCGTTAAGCCGACGGTGATTGCCATCGGTGGAGAAGAGGGCGGCCTGTCAATGAGAGAGAGAATCAAGAGATCGGTGGGTGTTGATCTGTGGAAGTAATGAAGAAGAATACTGAGAAGAGGACTCAAGGAGTCCTAAAACGGATTTCAGGGCCGGTCGTCACTGCTGTCGGTCTCGACGCACACATGTACGACGTGGTGAAGGTCGGCAATGAAGAGCTGATGGGGGAGGTCATCAAGATCCAGGGTGAGAACGTCATCATCCAGGTCTACGAAGATACCGACGGCATTAGGCCCGGTGAGCCGGTGGTAAATACCGGTCTCCCACTTGCAGTGGAGCTCGGGCCCGGTCTGTTGACCAGTATCTACGACGGGATCCAGCGGCCGCTCGAGGTGCTCATGGACAAGATGGGCAGTTTCATCAAGCGCGGCGTATCGGCTCCCGGCCTCTCCCACGAGAAGAAGTGGGAGTTTGTACCCACAGTGAAAGCGGGCGACGTCGTCGGCCCCGGAGATATCCTCGGCACGGTCCAGGAGACGAACATCGTTCATAAGATCATGGTCCCCCCAAACCTGAAGGGCGGCAAGATCAAGAAGATCTCGGGTGGCAGTTTCACGATCGACGAGACCATCTGCGTCCTTGAAGACGGCACCGAGATCACGATGCTCCAGCGCTGGCCGGTTCGTGTGCCTCGTCCGGTGAAGGAGAAGTTGAACCCGGATGTCCCGCTGATCACCGGTCAGCGGATCCTGGATGGTCTCTTCCCCATCGCGAAGGGCGGAACGGCGGCCATCCCCGGACCATTCGGGAGCGGTAAGACGGTCACCCAGCAGCAGCTCGCAAAGTGGTCCGATGCAGAGATCGTCGTTTATATCGGTTGCGGCGAGCGCGGCAACGAGATGACCGAGGTTCTGACGGAGTTCCCGGAGCTCGAGGACCCGAAGACCGGCAGGCCGCTGATGGAGCGGACGGTGCTGATCGCAAACACCTCGAACATGCCGGTCGCGGCCCGTGAAGCGTCCGTATACACCGGTATCACGATTGCCGAGTACTTCCGTGACATGGGCTACGACGTCTCGCTGATGGCCGACTCCACCTCGCGGTGGGCTGAGGCGATGCGTGAGATCTCGAGCCGTCTTGAGGAGATGCCCGGTGAGGAAGGGTATCCTGCATACCTCTCGGCACGCCTCTCGGAGTTCTATGAGCGTGCGGGTCGCGCCATCTCCTTGAACGGAGCATCCGGTTCCGTATCGGTCATTGGTGCGGTATCGCCGCCCGGTGGTGACTTCTCCGAGCCGGTCACCCAGAACACCCTGCGTATCGTCAAGGTCTTCTGGGCACTGGATGCGAAGCTCTCCCAGCGCCGGCACTTCCCCGCCATCAACTGGCTGAACTCCTACTCGCTCTACCTCGACTCGCTTGGCGAGTGGTACGACAAAGAGGTCTCGCCCGAGTGGAACACGCTCCGGTCGTGGGCGATGGGTGTCCTCCAGAAGGAGGCTGAACTCCAGGAGATTGTCCAGCTGGTCGGTTCCGACGCTCTCCCTGACGAGGAGCAGATCACCATCGAGGTGGCGAGGATGATCCGTGAGATCTTCCTGCAGCAGAACGCTTACGACGCGGTGGACACGTTCTGCCCGATGTCCAAGCAGTACGACATGATGAAGGCGATCAAGCACTACGCCGACCTCGCGCGGACTGCCCAGGCAGGCGGAGCGACTCCGCAGCAGATCGTCGGCGCAAGAAGCAAGAACGAGCTTCCGCAGATCAAGTTCATCAAGGACTATGAGCCGGTGCTCGAGAAGATCTTGAAAGACATGGATGCTGAATTCGAAGCGATGAGGGCGGCGTGACCATGAAGGAATACAGAACGGTTGCACAGATTGCCGGCCCCCTGGTCTTCGTTGAGAAGACCGAGCCGGTGGGTTACAACGAACTCGTCAACATCGTGACCGCGGACGGCACAATCAAGCGCGGCCAGGTGCTGGACACGAGCGACGAGATCGTGGTTGTCCAGGTCTTCGAGAGCACAGCAGGTATCGGTAGAGACTCTGGAATTCGCTTCCTTGGCGAGACGATCAAGATGCCGGTGGGCAGAGACATGCTCGGGCGTATCCTCTCCGGCGGCGGCAAGCCGATCGACGGCGGCCCGGAGATCGTGCCTGAAAAGCGGCTCGATATCACCGGTGCGGCCATCAACCCCTACGCTCGGGCCTCGCCTGCGGATTTCATCCAGACAGGTATCTCGACGATCGACGGGACGAACACTCTCGTCCGTGGTCAGAAACTCCCGATCTTCTCGGCATCTGGTCTGCCCCACAACGATGTGGCACTCCAGATCGCACGGCAGGCGAAGGTGCCCGGCTCGACGGAAGAGTTCGCCGTGGTCTTTGCGGCCATGGGTATCACCCGGGAAGAGGCCAACTACTTCATGGCCGACTTCGAGAAGACCGGCGCTCTCGAGCGTTCGGTCGTCTTCTTAAACCTCGCCGACGACCCGGCCGTCGAGCGGACGATCACGCCGCGTCTCGCACTCACGACCGCTGAGTACCTGGCGTTCGACCTCGGCTACCACGTGCTCGTCATCCTGACGGATATGACCAACTACTGCGAGGCGCTCCGTCAGATCGGCGCGGCCCGTGAAGAAGTGCCCGGTCGGCGTGGCTACCCGGGATACATGTACACGGACCTTGCAAGCATCTACGAGCGTGCTGGTATCATCAAGGGTCTCAAGGGCTCGGTGACGCAGATCCCGATCCTGACGATGCCCGGTGACGATATCACCCACCCGATCCCGGATCTCACCGGTTACATCACCGAAGGCCAGATCGTGGTCAACCGTGAGCTGCACCGGAAGGGTATCTACCCGCCGATCAACGTGCTGCCGTCTCTCTCCCGTCTGATGAACCTCGGTATCGGGAAGGGGCACACCCGCGAGGACCACAAGAAGGTCTCCGACCAGCTCTACGCGGCGTATGCAGAGGGTAACGATCTCCGGGGCCTTGTCGCCATCGTCGGGAAAGACGCGCTCTCGGAGCGCGACCGGATGTTCCTTGAGTTCGCGGACCTCTTTGAGGACCGGTTCGTCAGGCAGGGCCTCTACGAAGACCGGTCGATCGAGGAGACGCTCGACCTCGGCTGGGAACTCCTTGCGACGCTGCCCGAAGAACAGCTCGTGCGTATCGACCGCGAGTTGATCCAGAAGTATCACCCGAAGTACCGGAAGAAGGCACAGGGGTAAGGTTCCATGGCGCTGCGAGATATCAAGCCGACCCGGTCTGAGCTGATCAACGTCAAGCGGCGGATCAAGCTCTCGGAGCGCGGCTATAACATCTTAAAGATGAAGCGCGATGGGCTGATCCTGGAGTTCTTCAAGGTGCTGCAGCAGGCGAAAGACAGCCGCGGCACACTGATGAAACGCTATGAGCGTGCAATGGAGATGATTGCCCTCGCCGAGACGGTCGAGGGCGCTATCGGGGTCAAGGCCGCCGCCTTTTCGACGGCCGATGTCCCCGCCATCTCTTTAAAGAGCAAGAACATCATGGGCGTCGTCGTCCCTGAGATCCAGGCGTCATCGGTGCGAAAGAGCGTGCTCGATCGCGGCTACGGAATGCTCGGCACCTCTTCCGTCATTGACGAGACCGCAGAGGCGTTTGAGGACCTGCTCGAGGCCATCATCGAGGCTGCTGAGATCGAGACGACCATGAAGCGGCTCCTCGACGAGATCGAGAGCACCAAGCGGCGCGTGAATGCGCTCGAGTTTAAGGTGATCCCCGAGCTCAACGAGGCCAAGAACTTCATCAAGATGCGACTTGATGAGATGGAACGTGAGGAGCTCTTCCGCCTGAAAAAGATTAAGGCACGGAGTGCCTGATCAGGGTAGGGGTGATACCCGGTGGAGATCGGTACGCTTGAAGACGCTGGGAATCTGACGGGGACGGTGATGTTGCGGGTTGACTTCAACTCGCCCATCGATCCCTCGTCAAACCAGATCCTGGACGATAAGCGGTTCCGGGAGCACCTGCCGACGGTGCGGGCACTTGAGGATGCGCGGCTTGTCATCCTCACCCACCAGAGCAGGCCCGGCAAGAAGGACTACACGACGCTCGAGGCGCATGCGGCGAGACTGGAGCGGCTGCTCGGCCGCCCGGTGACGTACGTCGAGGATATCTTCGGGCGTTGTGCTCGGGAGGCCATCAGGGACGCAAAGCGCGGGGACGTCCTGATGCTCGAGAACCTCCGGTTTGCTGCCGAGGAGAACCTGACGTTAAAACCTGAAGAGGCGAAGAAGACCCTCCTCGTCCGGAGGCTGGCGTCGATGGCGGATATGTACGTCAACGATGCCTTCGGCACGGCGCACCGGTCTCAACCTTCGATTGTGGGGCTCCCTCTTGCGCTCCCATCGGTGGCCGGTCTCCTGATGGAGAAGGAGGTCACAAACCTCTCTCGGGTCTTTACCGATGCCCCGCGTCCAATCACCTTCGTCCTCGGTGGAACCAAGGTGGATGACTCGATCGCGGTCGCAAAGAATGTCCTCGAGAGGGGGACGGCCGATAAGGTGATCGTGGTCGGCGTAGTCGCAAATGTCTTCCTGCTTGCGGCGGGTTATGACATCGGACAGCCGTCGGCCCAGCTGATCGATCAACTCGGCTACCGGGGCGAAGTTGATAAGGCAAAAGCCCTGCTTGACTCCTACCGGGATCGATTCTCTTTGCCGCACTCGGTCGCCGTCCGAAAGGATGGTGAGCGGGTGGAATATCCGGTGGATGGGATTCCCAGGGATGCTCAGGTTCTCGATATCGGCACTGAATCGATCGCCCTCCTCTCGCAGGAGATCACCAGTTCCGGAACGGTCGTTGTCAACGGCCCGGCCGGTCTCTTTGAGGAGGAGCAGTTTGCCATCGGCACCTTCGAACTCTTGAAGGCCGCTTCCACTGTTGAGTTTTCGGTAGCCGGCGGCGGGCACTCCGGTGTGGCCATCGAACGGCTCGGTATCGAGGATCAGTTCACCCACATCTCCACCGGTGGAGGCGCAGCAATTGAGTTCCTGACCGGGAAGAAGATGCCTGCGATTGAGGCGCTGGAGATGTCGAAAAAGATCTTCGGATGATGGATGCGGCACCCTCGCCGCGCCTCTCCCCGTTTTTCCGAAAATACCATATGGTCGGCAGCGTGTAGTTTTCACGTTTTTGCGCATCGCCTCTTCTTGACTCTCTACGTTCCTCTCCGCAAGGCCGCTATAACTGCTTGGCAATCACGGGACCTGGCGATTTTAAAAAAGTGAGGTGGGGTCAAGCCTCATGATATGAGGTGGGGAGCCACACCCCGGGTGCATGGTCTGGGTAATCTCTCTTGTGGTCGCTGAATACTGGTGAAGGGGGCCGTCAATCCGGCTTTCCCCGGACCGGTGTACTGGTGGTGGGTTGTGGTAGATGTGGTGATTGCTGATTGTGAGTGCTTGACTGATGATCGCTGGGTGTGGTCTTACCCCGATTCAGTATCTATAATGCCTATTATATATTTATTTTCACTAAATATATCTGCATATATATCTAATTATATGCTAGATGGCGTCTGGATAAACCTCTTTAGGGCCAATAGACTGTGCATTCCGGGGATAATCTGGGCAGTATCCTCTTAAGCCCAATTGCATCCATTGCGGATCATTCGCGGAGGAGGGCTACCCGCGAGCCAACCGGAATGCCGATATCCGTCGCGATCACATCGCACTTGACCGACATCAGGTAGGCCACGGGCGGGAGATCGCGCTCGAGAGAGAGCGACTCGTAGTTTGCCATCCCCTTCGCTATGATGAGCGTCGCGCGATCCAGAGCATCGAGGAGGTCCGGCGGCGCGAGGTCCCGGTTGAGGCCCAGCTCGGCGATGCCGTCGGTGGTGGGGGTGAGCAGGTCCACGCAGCGGTCGATCCCGAAGGTCATTGCATCCTCAATCGTTGCATCATTCAAGATCGGCGCGCCCCGGACAGCAAATGTGACGTGCGATCCCCTCCTCTTGAGATAGTCTGCAAGGAGCGCGTCAAAGGCGATCTCCCCGCAGTTGTCGGCCAGGTAGACTACGCGGGAGGTGAGGGGTTCTATTGCATCGGTATCATCAACGGTCAGCCCGGCCGCAAACTCCCGACGGAAGAACTCAACAAAGTTATCAGTGACGGTGTGAGCCTGTGAACCATAGTCCAGCGTGTTCCCGATGACCGATGCGAGCACAAGATCATGAAATGTCGTAAGATCGTCGCGCACCGCCCGGGAGACTGCCTGTGCGTCCTCATTGTTGGCTCTTTTCAGGGCTCGGTAGGGATCAGCGTCGCCAAGCATCTGATAGGCAAGGCGGTGCACCCGGCTCGCGATGACGGGCGCGGGCACCGGGTCGGCAGCGATGCGCTGGAGTAGGTCCCGGCATGCTCGGACGATCTTCTGGATGCGCTCTGGATTGTCGGTGCAGAGCCTGCTCTCATACTCGACACGGGAGAGCAGACACCCTATGCAATCCGAATGAAACCTCATGTTGCAGAATGGTTTGATCTGTTGATCGAAAAAATGGTGTAATGGGGCCACTGCGATTTGAACGCAGGTCAGAAGACCCCCAGTCTCCTAGGATGGCCAGGCTACCCTATGGCCCCTCCCTTATACTATGTGCACGAATCACACATATATCTTCGCTTTGGGATAGGGGACGGAGGGCTTCATCCACGTATTCTCTTGTACTGTTCAACACTCCGTGTCAGTTGTTCCAGTTCGCTGCCGGTGATCTCCATCCTGCCTCTCAGTTCACTGACCTCGTTTAAGAGCTGCTGGATGCGCACGTACATCACATACATATTGAACAGCAGGCAGATGATGATCACTGAGAGCAGAACGATCATAATTGCGTTGATGTCGGCCATCATCGTCCTCTCCTGAATTATGTTCGAGCAAGTCGTTCGATAAACCCTTACTGAACCTTCTTTGGTTCTTCTTCAACAGGGAGACCTGCAAGTTCCCCTGCAACTCTTTGGAACGCTTTCGATGATCCGGATCCTGGATACTTCACGGCAATGGGCGTCCTTACGGTTGCTGCCTTTTGCACGCTTCATCCTCAAGCCGCCGGGGTCTGCGTTCTGGAACCCCTGAAGTGAGAGTCCGCTCGACACGATCTCTGGGCCATATGGCCCTTGTGTATCGGATCCTGAGTTGCAGCCTCTCCTGCCAGAACCTCATGGAGGGTGATCGAGGTCTCTTCGAGTCCCAACACCAATCCCGGCTGGCTATATCTGTATCGATGAGACACGCCTCTCTGCCATATCGAGCCAGTACTGCTCCTAGATTTGTGGGAACAGTCGTTCTCCCGGCTCCCCCTCTCCCGGAAGCGATGGTGCAGGCCCTGATCATCTGAAGCTGTCTCAAGGATAGATCGTAGTGCTTTAATTTAAAGTTATTTATTTTGTTTCTCTTATCCATAAGCGCTAATTGGATTTTTACGTGGTATCATTCATAATGCTGGGCATTCCGACGAATCTCTTTCGGGAGAGACGCATCATGGGCGGCTGCCTGGGCTGTCCCTCAGGAGATGCCCTGGCTTTATATGCATTGGGTGACTCCTATCCCGGCGACCGTAGGTGTGATAGGATCATGCAGGGCATGGAGGGAGGCGCTCCTGTGCAATCCATCCCATACCACCATCTGCAGAGCGAATCGAGTATTAATAACAACTAAAACCACGATATGGGTCAGCCCCGGGCGGTAAAAATTCGATATTCATATAAGACACTATGCAGATACCTGCATGAAGACATCCTGGAGTTAATTATATGAGTCGTCATTCCTCCATGGAAGAGAGAGCTCAGAGATACACCGATGAGATCCGATCCGTCATTGGTGTCGTCGCATGCGCCCTTGTATCCTGCGAGGGTATAGTTATGAGCAAGTACTTCCGGGAAGACGGCGTCTCATCGCCTCTCTTCGCAGCAATGAGCGCGACGGTTCTTGCATCGGCCGAGGGGGCTTGCAACAGTCTTCATGTGCAGTCACCGTCCATGGTCACCATCACTGCACCCGACACAACAATTCTCATCATGAGTGCGGGAGAGGATGCTCTTATAACAGTGGTCATAGACAAGTCTGCCGATCTCCCAACCGTGCAGGAGCGGTTGAGAGAGATTGCAATCAGGATCGGAGAGGAGGTGTGATGTATACAATACTGATCGTCGATGATAGTCCCATGATCGTCGACGTCTTTGTCACCATGCTGGAACGTGGCGGATATCAGCCAATCACCGCCTTTAGCGGGATGGAGTGTCTGGAGATTCTGAAGACAACGACGCCAGATCTTGTTCTTCTCGACATTATGATGGAGCCGATGGATGGATGGGAGACACTTGAGAAGATCAAGGCAGATCCAGCGACGCGCGAGATCCCTGTTCTGATGCTGACTGCAAAGCCCCTCACGCCGGAGGAGGCCAATACGTATGGTGCCTATATCGAGGACTACATCCTCAAGCCCACCACGCACCACCAGCTCTATGAAGCAATAGAGCATGTGCTGGCGCGGCAACACTCTATTGCTGCCGACATCGCGAGAGCGCGCGAAGCCGGTGTGGACCAGCGGATCATCGACGAGTATGAACGTCTCTCAAAGAGCGTCGATATCAACAAACGCCTCTTAAAGATCTTGGAGACGACCTACAGCATAAAAGATGTCCAGGCCGGGATGGGCGAGAATATTACAAGGGCCATTAAGAGTATGGCAATGAGCATCAAACTCCAGGAAGAGCGCCTGAATCAGGTTAGGGATCAGTTTGCAGAGGTTTTTGAAGCGCGTTGATCAACTCCGTTCCAACTTCCCCCTGAATGATGCCCGGCGCACCTCCTCTGGACTTTCCGTTCTCTCCTAGTAACTATCGGCTCTCTCCTGTCTTCCTATATAGACAATAGCGATTGTCAAGACGAGGATTGCTACAAGCGTCATCCCGAAATCAAGGGGTTCGACATGCTCGACGCCGAAGGTCAATACCCGCCGCACCATTGCTGTGAGGCCTGCGATCAGGATCGGCGTCACCTGGACTCTGTTGGTCCTGAAGTACGACGTCACCGTCTCCAGAATCTCTACAATGATGATGGTCAGGAGGAGTGCGTGCAGAACCCGAAGAACGCCCTGCGTCAGGTCTTCCGCATGAATGAGCGCGGCTACCTGCAGGGCAACGTCATAGAATGAGACGAGTGCGAGCAGGGAGAGCGAGACCGCAATGAGCAGATATACAATCTGTGTGAGGCCGGATATGAGCGATATGGCTGTATCTGTATTCTTTTTGGCTGGGCTCATGCGGACACCTGAAATAGGTGAGGTATATTATGAAAAGAGGCATGTTGTAAGCATTAAGCATTCCGAAGTGTCCGTACGGTCTGACTGATTGAAAGATTTATATCGTTGGAGTGCGAATTATATGATACGTCCAAAAGCAAAGTATTTATACTATTCTCGCATTGTAATAATGCTGGATGGCAGTACAAGCGGGGCCTATAGCTCAGTTAGGTAGAGCGCCTGGCTTTTAACCAGGTGGTCGGGGGTTCAAATCCCCTTGGGCCCGTTGCCATGGGCGATGTCTATGGGTTTTAGCAAGGTGATCAATCTGATACACAACTCTTTCATCAGTGAGGTGTAGGTGATGGGCACTCCACTTGATGTACTCAAACACGAGATGGTTCCTGACCATCAGATTATGAGCGAAGAAGAGGTCGCGGACCTTCTTGCGACATACAATATCACTCTGGAACAACTACCAAAAATCTACCATGACGATCCTGCAGTCAAGGCTATTGGGGGCGAAGTCGGGAATGTAGTCCGGATCATTCGCGACAGCCGTACGGCGGGCAGAGCTGAGGCATACCGCCTCGTTGTGAAGAGACCGAAGAAATAACTCGAAGGTCGGAGCTGATCCATCTGTTAGACAGAAGTGTTTTGTCGAGAGCATACTTTTCGCGAGAGCACGTAGCACGTCACCAGTTAGATTCTTACAATAACTTCCTCCTGCACAACCTCCAGAAAGTCGTCGATGAGCAGCGCATCATCGAGACGGACATTGAGACCCGTAGTAAAGGCAAAGAGGCCGTTTGGGTTGAATTGGGCAAGATCGAGGTGCTGAAACCCCGGGTCCGCGAGGCAGACGGGTCGCAGTCCGAGCTCTTCCCCAGTGAAGCGCGCCTCCGTAACCTCACGTATGCAGCGCCGATCCAGCTTGAGATGACGCTTGTCCAGGGTGAAGAAGCACAGGAGCCGGTCATCACCACCATCGGGCAGCTGCCGGTGATGGTGAGATCGGCTGCCTGCAACCTCTACAACATGGGTGATGCCGAGCGGGTTGAGCATGGCGAGGATCCTCTCGATCCCGGTGGCTACTTCATTGTCAACGGCACTGAGCGGGTGCTGATGACCCTTGAAGATCTTGCCTCAAACAAGATCATGACCGAGTTCACCGAGCGCTACAATGAGCGCATTTATGTGGCAAAGGTCTTCTCACAGTTCCGGGGCTATCGGGCGCTCGTTATCGTTGAGCGGAACAGAAAGAACCTGCTTGAAGTTTCGTTCCCCTCGGTCGCGGGACATCTTCGTTTCGTCGACCTGATGCGTGCGCTGGGGCTCCAGGGCGACCACGACATCGTGGAGGCGGTCTCGACCGACGAAGAGATTCTCACCTACATGATGCAGAACCTGGAAGAGAGCGAATGCGACACGGTCGAAGAGGGTGTCATGTACGTCGGGAAGAAACTCGCGCCCAACCAGACCCGCGACTATCAGCGAAAGCGTGCGGAGTTCGTCCTTGATAACTACCTCCTGCCGCACTTAAACTACCTGATGCCGGTGAACCTGAAGGAGGGCGATCCCGGGTATCAGTCGGCAGTTGAGAGTGTCCGGCTCGCAAAGGCGCACTTCCTCGGCCGTATGGCTGAAGCCTGCTTTGACCTGGTGCTTGACCGGCGCCGGATCGACGACAAGGACCACTACTCGAACAAGAGGCTGAAACTCGCCGGAGACCTGATGGAGAACCTCTTCCGGATCTCGCTCAACCGTTTGACGCGGGATATCAAGTATCAACTCGAGCGGGCCAGCATGCGCCACCGGGACCTCTCAATCGCTACCGCAGTGCGTGCGGATGTCCTGACCGAGCGGCTGCTCCACCCGCTTGCTACCGGAAACTGGGTCGGCGGGCGTACCGGTGTCTCACAGCTCCTGGATCGTGTCGACCATATGGCGGTGCTCTCACACCTTCGGCGTGTGATCTCCCCGCTCTCTCGCTCGCAGCCCCATTTCGAGGCGCGTGATCTGCACCCAACCCAGTGGGGCCGGATCTGTCCGAGTGAGACTCCTGAGGGTCCGAACTGTGGACTGGTGAAGAACTTCGCCCAGATGGTCGAGATCAGCAAGGGCGTCATCGACGAAGAGGAAGTGAAGAATATTCTGTATGACATGGGTGTCATCGCCCTCCGGAGGGAGACAGCATGAGGCAGTCACGGGTCTTTGTCGACGGTGCCCTGATCGGGCTTGTGGATGACCCCCAGGATCTGGTTAATCGTATACGCGAGATGCGCCGGCGCGGTGAGATCTCAAACGAGATCAACATCTCCTACAAAGCATTCAACAACGATGTCATCGTTCACACCGACCGCGGAAGGGCGCGCCGCCCCCTGATTGTGGTCAAGGACGGCGTCCCGCAGGTGAGTGCAGAGGATATCGAACGCGTCAGGAACGGCGAGTTGACGTTTGACGACCTGGTGCGGAAGGGTGCGATCGAGTTCATCGATGCCGAAGAGGAAGAAGACCTCTTCATAGCCATCAACGAGGAGGAGATTACCCCCGAGCACACGCATCTTGAGATCGACCCTTCGCTCATCCTGGGCATCTGTGCGGCACATGTTCCGTTCCCGGAGCATAACGCCAGTCCCCGTGTCACCATGGGTGCCGGGATGATCAAGCAGGCGCTCGGGTTTGGCGCATCGAACATGAAGCTCCGACCCGATACCAGGGGTCACATGCTTCACTACGTCCAAAAGCCGCTCACCTATACTCAGCCCTCCGATGTGATCGGCTCCGACGATCGGCCTGCAGGCCAGAACTTCGTTGTTGCCATCATCTCGTATGAAGGGTTCAACATTGAAGATGCTCTGATCATCAACAAAGCCTCGATCGATCGCGGTCTTGGGCGCTCACACTTCTTCCGGACCTATGAAGGCGAAGAGCGGCGCTATCCCGGCGGCCAGGTGGACCGGATCGAGATCCCGGACGAGGAGGTCTCCGGGGCGCACGGTGCCGAGTACTACGCGAACCTGGACGTTGACGGCATCATCAACCCCGAGACCATCGTCCGCGAGAAGGACGTGCTGATCGGGAAGACTTCCCCGCCGCGTTTCCTTGAGGAGCCTACAAGCGAGCTCATTGCCGTTGAGAAGCGGCGCGATACGTCGGTCACGATGCGGAGCAACGAGCACGGCATTGTGGATACGGTCATCATCACCGAGGGCGAGAACTCCTCGCGCCTCGTGAAGGTCCGGACCCGTGACCTCCGGGTTCCGGAGGTCGGAGACAAGTTCGCGTCCCGGCATGGGCAGAAGGGTGTTATTGGACTCATCCAGCCTGCAGAGGATATGCCGTTCACCGAGTCGGGCATGACCCCCGATCTCATCATCAACCCGCATGCAGTTCCGAGCCGTATGACCATCGGGCATATGCTCGAGATGCTGGCCGGTAAAGTCGGATCCCTTGAGGGGCGCAGGATCGATGCGACTGCGTTCCGCGGCGAGCGTGAGACGGAGCTCCGAAACTCGCTCAAAAAACTTGGATTTGCGCACAATGGCCGTGAGGTCATGTATGATGGCGTCACCGGCCGTCAGTTTGAGGCCGACATCTACGTAGGTGTCATCTACTACCAGAAACTCTACCACATGGTCTCGAGCAAGATGCATGCGCGGTCTCGCGGCCCGGTGCAGGTGCTCACCCGCCAGCCGACCGAAGGGCGTGCTCGCGAGGGAGGTCTCCGGTTCGGTGAGATGGAGCGGGACGTGATGATCGGCCACGGTGCGGCCATGGCTTTGAAAGAGCGCCTGCTCGACGAGTCGGACAAGGTGACTCAGTGGGTCTGCGCGAAGTGTGGTATGATAGCGATGCTTGACCGGAAGAGAAAGGTAACGCGGTGCCTTGCTTGCGGCAGCGAGACTGACATTTACCCTGTCGAGATGAGTTATGCCTTCAAGCTCCTCCTGGACGAGATGAAGAGCATGGGCATCGCTCCCCGCTTAAGACTCGACGATATGGTGTAAGAGAGGGGGCGAAATCAGACTATGGCCAGTCCAAAACGTGTTGGAAGGATCGAGTTCGGGCTTCTCTCCCCGAAAGAGATCCGCAAGATGAGTGTTCGAAAGATCATCTGGGCGGACACCTACGACGATGACGGGTTCCCCTATCCGCAGGGTCTGATGGATCTGAGTCTCGGTGTCATCGACCCGGGCCTCCGGTGCAAGACCTGCGACCAGAAAGCAGCGGATTGTCCGGGCCATTTCGGACACATCGAGCTCGCAAAACCCGTCATTCACGTTGGGTACACCCGGCTGATCAGGAAACTCCTCCGGGTGACGTGCAGGTCATGCTCCCGGCTGCTGATGACGGCTGAAGAGGTCGAGAAAGTCATCGGTCCGGAGGACGATCTCGGCGGCGATGTCGTCTCCGAAAAAGACATCAAGAAGGAGCGAGTCTGCCCCCACTGTGGGGAGCAGCAGCTCAAGATCAACTTCGAGAAACCCACCACCTTCTCCGAGGTCTATCTTGATGAAGATGGCCGGAAGGTCGAGCACAAGTTGACCCCTGCCGATATCCGGGCGCGCCTTGAGAAGATCCCGGACGAGGACCTGCGGGTTCTCGGGATCAACCCGGATGTCGCGCGGCCGGAGTGGACGATCCTCACCGTTCTTCCGGTCCCGCCGGTCACCATGCGCCCCTCGATCATCCTCGAGAACGGACAGCGCTCTGAGGATGACCTGACTCACAAACTCGTGGATATCATCAGGATCAACCAGCGGTTCAAGGAGAACCAGGATGCCGGTGCACCCCAGCTCATCATCGAGGACCTCTGGGAACTTCTGCAGTACCACGTCACCACCTATCTCGACAACGAGGTCGCGGGGTGCCCGCCTGCCCGGCACCGGAGCGGCCGGCCGCTTAAGACCCTCTCGCAGCGGCTCAAAGGAAAAGAAGGACGATTCCGTGGCTCACTCTCCGGTAAACGTGTCAACTTCTCCGCACGTACTGTCATCTCCCCGGATCCGAACCTCTCGATCGGCGAGGTTGGGATACCGCTTGCCATCGCAAAAGAGATGACCATCCCGGTTCGCGTGACCCCGTTCAATCTCGAGGAGATGAAGCAGTACGTCCTGAATGGGCCCGAGCGCGCGACCATCAGGTCCCCCTGCGGTGCGAATTACGCCATCCGGCCGGACAACCGCAGAATGCGCCTCTCTGAGGCGAACCTTGAGACGGTTGCGGAGATGCTTGAGCCGGGCTGGACCGTGGAGCGGCAATTAAAAGACGGCGATATCGTCCTCTTCAACCGGCAGCCGTCTCTGCACCGGATGAGCATCATGGCCCACCGTGTTGTAGTGATGGACGGAAAGACCTTCAGGCTGAACCCGGCTGTCTGTCCACCCTACAACGCCGACTTTGATGGTGACGAGATGAACCTGCACGTCCCGCAGACCGAGGAAGCGCGGGCGGAAGCCGAGATTCTCGTCTCGGTGCAGGCAAACATCCTCTCTCCAAGGACCGGCGGCCCGATCATCGGCGGTATCCACGACCACATCTCCGGTATGTTCATCCTGACGCACACGGTCCGCTACTTTACGAAGGCGGAGACGCTCTATCTCACCCAGCATCTCTCCATCGACCACCTGCCCAAACCGGAGAAACTGGATGAGGACGGGAACCCCCTCTGGACCAACAAGCAGATCTTCTCGCTCCTCCTCCCGAAGGACTTGAACATGCTCTTCCGTGCCTCGTCGTGCCAGAACTGCGAGACCTGTAAGCGCGAGATGTGCGAGAACGATGCGTATGTCCGGATCGTCGACGGGAACCTGGTCTCCGGGACCATCGATAAGAAAGCGATCGGTGCGTTTGACGGCCAGATCCTGCACCGGATCATCCGGCAGCACGGTCTGAAACGCGCTGCCCAGTTCATCGACGACGTAACCAAACTCTCCATCCGGGGTATCATGCTCAAGGGCTTCTCGTTCGGCATCGATGATGTAGACCTGACGAAGACTGAGTACGGCCAGATCGATGAGGTGCTCAAAGGGGCCATCAACGATGTCGAGCGCCGGATCAAGGTCTTCAACGAGGGTCAGCTCGAGCCGATGCCGGGCCGGACACTTGAGGAGACGCTTGAGATGCAGATCATGCAGGTGCTCGGCAAGGCCCGTGACCGCACTGGTGAGATTGCCGGGCGGCACCTTGGTATGGACAACAGCGCCGTGGTGATGGCGGTCTCCGGTGCCCGTGGGTCGATGCTGAACCTGACGCAGATGGCCGGGTGTCTCGGGCAGCAGTCGGTTCGTGGCGAGCGGATCATGCGTGGATATGAGGACCGGACCCTCCCGCACTTCCGGAGGAACGATCTCGGTGCGGAGGCGCACGGGTTCATCACCAACAGTTATAAGAGCGGTCTTTCGCCCACCGAGTTCTTCTTCCACGCTATCGGTGGTCGTGAAGGTCTTGTGGACACGGCGGTCAGGACGTCGCAGAGCGGTTACCTGCAGCGGCGGATGATCAACGCACTCCAGGACCTCAAGGTGGCGTATGACGGCACTGTCCGGACGACAGGAGGTCGGATCATCCAGTTCTGCTACGGTGAGGACGGAACCGACCCCGGAAGGAGCAGTTATGGTGCTCCTGTGGACGTGAAGGGTATCGTGGAGAGTGTCTTGAAGGAGGAGGTCAAGTGAACAGTGAGATGGAGCAGCGGATCGACAGCCTCGATCTGCCTTACCGGACCCGGGAAGACCTGAAGGCGAGTCTCGCGGATAAGGATATCACCAATGAACAGTTCGAGAAGATCCTTGAGATGGTCTTTTCGGAGTACGAGAAGACCAGGATCGAGCCCTGCGAGGCGGTTGGGATTGTGGCGGCGCAGTCGATCGGGGAGCCCGGTACCCAGATGACGATGCGAACCTTCCACTACGCGGGTGTGGCCGAGATCAACGTTACCCTCGGTCTTCCCCGTCTCATCGAGATCCTGGATGCGCGCCGGGAGCCGAGCACCCCCACCATGGCGATCTACCTGCTGGACGACTGGGCGTTCAACCGTGACCGCGCTCGTGAGGTGAGCTGGCAGATCGAGGCCGCGCCGCTCCACGAGTTCGGGGATATCACCATCGATATGGAGAACATGCAGGTTCTTGTCATGCTGAACAAGGAGGTCTGCGATCGGCGTAAGATCACGGTGGAGGAGATCATCGAGACGGCGCCGAGGAAGATCCGGGAGAAGCGGCATTTCCGTGACTTCGAGGTGGAAGGGGATCCTAAACGGGCCTCAATTGTCTTCACCCCGAAGAACCAGGAGAGTTACCAGAACCTCTTCCAGCTTGCAGAGCATGTCAGGAACGTCATTGTTCAGGGCATCGATGATATCGAGCGGGTGGTCGTCAGAAAAGAGGGTGGAGAGTATATCCTTTATACTGAAGGCTCTAACCTAAAAGATGTCTTCGAAGTCGAGGGAGTCGATACCTCCCGCACCCGGAGCAACAACATCAGCGAGATCGCTGATGTGCTTGGTATCGAGGCAGGCAGGAACGCGATCATTCAGGAGGCCTTGAGTACCCTGAACGAACAGGGTATCGGCGTTGATGTCCGCCATATCATGCTCGTCGCAGATATGATGTGCATGGATGGCGAGGTCAAGCAGATCGGCCGGCACGGCATTGCCGGTGAGAAGGAGAGTGTCCTCTCCCGGGCTGCATTCGAGGTAACGGTCAACCATCTGCTGGATGCGGCAATCGCAAACGAGGTCGACGAATTGAACGGCGTCACCGAGAACGTGATCGTGGGCCAGCCGATTCAGCTCGGCACCGGTGATGTAAAACTTATTGCAAAACCAATCAACCTGAAAATCTAGGAGAACCATACATGGACTTTAATGCTTCACTCCGTAAAGCCGTGAAGACTGGTGTTGTATTCCTCGGTCAGAACAAGACCCGGGAATCCATTGAGGAAGGCAAGGCAAAACTTGTTGTGGTGGCTGCGAACAGCCCCGAATCAGTCAAAAATCTCGTGAAAGAAACCGATATCCCTGTCTATGTCTACGAGGGATCGAGTGTCCAGCTCGGGAAAGCCTGCGGTATGCCCTACGTCGTTAGTGCGCTTGCTGTTATCGAGCCTGGCGAGTCTGATATCCTGAACGCCGTGAGAGTGTAAACAATGCCACAGGTCGTGCTGACTGAGGAGTGCATGCGCCTCATCTCCCAGTTCGAAAGCCTCACCGGCGCAGGCAGCCGCGATTGCGTCATTGACAACCGCAACGAACGCATCATCTTCGTGATTAATCCCGGCGACATGGGGCTTGCCATCGGCAAGAGCGGTTCGAGCATCAAGAAGGCATCCGAGGTAATGGGCAAGAGGATCGAGGTTGTGGAGTACTCCGCAGACCCGGCCCAGTTCATTCGGAACTGTTTCCTCCCTGCCCAGGTCACCGGCATCGACTTCGACACCAACGAGGAAGACCAGCAGGTCGCCCATGTCGAGGTGCGGGAAGAGGATCGCGGGCTTGCCATCGGCAAAGCAGGGAAGAATATCTTCAAGGCAAAGATTCTTGCACAGCGTCAGCATGACATCGCCGATGTCCAGCTGGTGCAGAACGAGACTGCCTGAACTTCCTCTCTTCTTTTTCCTCAATTACCTAACTCTTCCCTTATCTCCCGGACCGGCTCTATCCGGGAGGCTTTCAAGCACCCCTCTTCGGAAGTTATTTATATCGTTATGCGTTCCATGAGATTCCCATGAAGGGGGGATCTGGGCGAGTGAAGGAGCCCTCAATCTTTTGGAACAGACTGACGGAGGTTGTGCATAGTTCTTCGGAATTCTGGAGGTGGCACCGGTGAGGCTCCATCTTGCACTCTTATTCCTGGTGCTCTCTTTAGGTCTTCTTCTTCCCGTATCCGCCCTCCCGGATCCCATAAACAGCACCGAAGGTTTATCGGAGGACGTTGAGGAGAAGTTGGTTCTCCAGGACGCATCCTCAGATCCGGTAGTGGTCGCACCAAAGAATGGGGACCAGAAAGCTGTGATAAGAAAGGACCCGCTCTCCATGATACATGGGGAGGCCACGCCGGAGCAGACCGCATCCCCTCCCGATAAAGCACTGGCGACAACGGAACCGGCACCGGGAACGACGGCCATACCCGCCCCGACTGCAGCGCTCACTCGTGAATCGACCTCAGACCAATTCCCTCTCACGAATGGTTCCGGTGACGACGAGACAGAAGAACCGGCGCTGAGGCTCATGTCCACCGAGGAGGCGAGACTCACGCCGTCCTCGAACACAACCCCCCCGGCGTCTACCGCCACGGTGACCGCCACCGCCGATGAGCCCGGTGATGAGGATGAATCCGGCGACGAGGTGGCTGAGGCGACTCCGCCACCGGTACCGACCCTGCAGAAGTATGCGCCCCCGAGACCGAGCGCGACGATGGCGAAGGCGCATCAATCCCATGGCCGGCCGCTGCCTCAAGGTGATCACCAGATCGTCACATCCGCATCGCCACTTAAACTCAATGGGAGCAGTACGAACGAGACAGAGACGCCCCCATCCCTCGCCATGCCGCATGAAGGCCTGATCATCAGGGGTGTCGGGGTTATCCTCGACCGGACCCCGGAGGATGTCCCCCTCACCCGGAGAGGGGTGCAGATCGCGAGTCTTGACTGGTTGCTCGACCCGGGCATGACCCTTGGCGGCCGACACCCACGGGCAGTCTTTGAGGGAGAGACGTTCACCGTCACCGTGACGGTCGAGGCGCGAAACCTCTCGGCCATCAAGGAGGGGGAAGGTTACGTTGTCCTGGTGCCGCCACCGGTAGAGACCGGGGTCTACGAGATTACGAGGATACGTGAGCCCGCCAGTCTCCAGGATGGGGAGCGCGGTGTTTGGGAGTTCTCGGTCACCACCCGGACAGGGAGGCTTGCGCTTGCAAACCTCACGCTCCCAGAGGAGCGGTTGATCACCGACCTGACGCGGTACCCGGATCTCTTTGCCTTCCGGGCATACTCCTTTGCCGGCGATCAGAGACTGCTCTCATCCGGCGTCTCCGACCCGGTGCTCTCCATCAGGCCAGATGGGGATATCGGTGCGGCGGAGGAGCGATCGCTCCCTGCGATCTACGCACTTGCAGGTCTTACCAATTCAACCCTCCACCCCTCTGAGACGATACCGGAGGCATGGGCGCGAGGTCTTGACCACGATACGATCGTCGTCGGGGCGGTCGGGCACCTGGATCATATCAAGAACCTGGGAAAGGAGGAGGTAACGGCCATCTATACTGAAGAAGAGATGACCGGGCCCGAGGGGCAGGCGCAAGTCGGGTCCTCGTCGTCCCCATTCGAGATGTTTGCGGAGTTCTTCCGTACCTTGCTCGGGTGGGTTGGGTGAGTTCTTCTCCGGGATGTGTCATCCAGAGATCCCCGAACCCATGTTATTCTTCTCTGAACTCCTTCCAGAGCCGTGCGAGCCCAAAGCACCCTGAAAGCATCATATCCCCGAAGGGCGCTGCCTGGTATGCCTCCGGGAGCAGCCGGAGCCGGTTGGGCCCCGTGACGGCTATGGCCCTGGTTGAGAGCGGTTTACGGATCGCCGCCCCGTGGCCGCCGTCATCGAAGACCTCCTCTGAGGTCAGCGTACCGTCGGCGAGCCGTCGGATATAGTGCTGCAGCTTCTCGGGGTCGAGCGAGCCGGTGTGGTGCTCAAAGACCCCGTAGATCTCCCGCCCTTTCAGAGTGAAGCAGAGGGTGTGCCCGTTCCCGGCGTTGACGAGGATAACCCCGGCATCCGCCATGCGCCGCACTTGCGGGTCACAGAGCGCTCCGATAATGGCGACCGGCCCGGTATCGGTGACGAGCGCACGAGGTGCCTGCCGCCGGATCGCCTGCATCCTGGTCATGTCGGCGAGCGGTGGGTCGGAAACGAGTGAGAAGATGTCCCAGTCCCCGGCATCGAGCTGCTGACGCATCAGTTCGAACCGATGGATACGGTTGCTGCGGTGGGGAGAGTAGCCGTGGTCCTGGACCGCGACAGCGATATTCTCGGGGTAGTCGATGCCAAAGAGGGAGAACGTCTCTCGAAGTTCGGGCTCCATGTAGTCGGTGGCATGGATGGTCACTGCATCCGCCGGAGGAGAGGTCCTGATCTCGACTCCAAGCGCCCGCACCCGCTCCGGGTCGTCGTGGATGGTCGCAGCGGCATCGGGAGTAGCGTAGACGGGGAGCCCCGCTGCCAGGTGTTCTCGTATCGCACCCGTGTTCGCGCCGCCGCCCATCAGGAACCCGTTCAGGAAGACCGGGCGCCGCGCTTGCGTCACCTGCCGGATCTTCTCTGCCACCACCACATTCGGGGACGGGAGGACCAGTTTGATGCTGTTCTCGATCGGCCGGCCGGGCTCGTAGACCAGGATGTCCTGGGTGCCTCTGCCGACGTCGATTGCAAGAAGCGGATCTATCAGATCGATCATTGATTCCCTCACGTGCCGCTACAGCCCTACGGCAGGCAGCCACTAACAGGGTTTCGGTGTATGGTCAGAAAAAAGGTATGATCGCGGTCAGGCATCCACCTGGTCCGCAGCCGGGAAGATGCCGGCCGCCTTCCCGTGATCTGGATGCTTCGGTTTCAACTCCCGGTACTCCTTTAAGGAGACCGTCAGGTCCCGGGTGAAGGCGAAGTAACCGATCTGGGTCGTCCGGCAGAGGTTCATCGCCATCTCCATCAGCCCCCGTGGATCCGGGCGGGCCTCCCCGAGCCAGATATGGAAGATGTTCCCGCCGTCCACGATGGGGAAGAAGACGTGCTCGATCTCGATCCGCTTCGTGAGCGGGACGGGGGCCGCCGGAGTGACATGAGTCCCGTTTGTGTAGTAGATGGGGAGATCGAGCGTCGTCCCGAGCATCTCGAGCGCCCGGTCTACGTCACCCTTGATGACCCGGATGGCGTGGTCCCTGAACCGCTCGTCGAGGAGGTCGGCGACCGCGAACCGCTGGCCGGTCGTCTCCGCCGGGGTGCGGGCGAGGGCGATCGTCATGTTGTACTTCTGCGAGAGTTCACGAGCATACATCTCGAGTTCGGTCATGGTCCGGACGGCGAGGCGGAACGCGTCGCGCGACTCGTGGAGCTGGTAGCCGGTGAAGTGCTGCACCATCTCGTTGACACCGACGACCCCGATGGTGTAGACAAGCCCTTCGAGGTCCACGGCAACCGCGCCGCGCTCGCCGGTGTTCGGGTCCTTCGGGCGCTGCATCGCAAACGGCATCCGGCCGTTCGCCCGGATCAGTGACATCCAGCGGCGCTTGATCCGGAAGAGGTCGACCGCGATATCCATCAGGGACTTCAGTTCGGCGATGAGCCGCTCCTGGTTGCCTTCCGCCTTGTACGCCGCTCGCGGGCAGTTGATGGACATCACCTGCCAGGAGCCCATCGAGAAGTGCTTTCCCTCACGGAAGTAGAGTTTGTCCTCGAACTCGTCGTCCTCGTTGGCAAGCGATGAGAACTGGTAGGCGCAGCAGTTCCCGGTCACGATGCCGAGCGCGTTTGCGAATGTGTGGGTGCCGGCGACATCGACGATGTCGTAGACGTAACCGTCGGACTCCACCGGTTCTATCGAGCGGATACGGAGCGGGTGGACGTCTCCACGGGCGAGTTTCTCCATCCCGATCCCGCAGGCGACGGGGGGGAGAAGCAGCGATATCTGGATCCCCTCTATCCCGCCGGCGGAGTACCTGCTCGCGCAGGCAAGGGCCGCCTGCCCGGTTGCCCCTGCTCTCTCCGGGAGACGGGCGAAGGGCCCGTAGGTCTGCCGGCCTCGCGGCACTTCAGTACAGCATCCGGTCTCCGCGTAGAACCTCTCGATCTGCTCCTGGTCCGTGATCCTGCAGATGTAGGTCTTTTTGGGCGCCCCGATAATCTCTTCACGCTCAAGATAACTCATCTGAACGCCGATCCTTCCTGCAAGCCAGACCAGTCTCTGCGCGGCATCCCGGGAGGCAGTCTTCAGTCTGATGCTCCGTGCGGGGCGTCTGTAGGTCTTTTCCTCTCCCGCGCGGAAGGCCGCGCCGAGGTAGTCGCCCACGAGCGTATAGTCGAGATTGAAGAGGAGATCGGGGACCGATCTGTCGCGCTCAGTGGAGCCGCACCCGAGAGCGTCGATCAGAAGGTAGACCAGCTTGCTGTTGATGGCGACCTCGGTTCCCGCCGTCGTCTCGCGGATCTCCGGCTCATACCCCAGGGCGGCGCGGATGCATGCCGCGGCGTCCGTCGCAAGGTCTGAGCCCATCTTGTTGAATGCGAGCCGGACGATGTAGCGCCGCCCCGACTGCGCCCTCTGCCCGACCGCAAGGTAGTAGCCGAGGAGCGCTGCGAGTTCGCGGCTGACCGGGAGCATGCGGGGCAGACCGGCCCGCCCGCCGCTCCGGAGCCGCACCTGATCATCAGTGATGCGGATCGCATCAGCATGGCCCGCCTTTGAAAGAGTCTTTGCGACATCGATCTCCGTCGTCAGCCTCTCGCAGAACTCGCTGGTCTTCAACACCGGCAGGTAGTCGCCGACATTGAGATCTTCTGCTGCCGCTCTCTCGAACCTCGCTCCTCTCAGGACATAGACCGGATGATCAGGGGTGACGGTGATCTGCCGCCCCGACTCCAGGGTGATCCGGAGAAGGTCGCCGGTATATCTCTGGCGCATCACGCCGCGGAACGGGCGAAGCGATGACTCCAGGGTTGTGAAATCGACGCTCGGCGCCTTTCCATCATAGTAGGCGAGCTCTGTTCCGAACGAGTCGATCCGTCTTCCGTTCTTTGCGGCAACGGTGAAGAGGTCGCGGATCGCCCTGACGGCGATCCGACCGTCATGATCGGCCACCGGGATCAGTTCGTCCCCCGAAAGACATTGGTAGCACGAGATTCCCTCCCCGGCGCCCCGGTAGGCGGGGATCTGGTTGTCGTAGTAGGGGGTGCCGTACTTGGACGCGAGCTCGAACGTCATCAGGTAGAGGTCATGGTAGGTCGGGAGATCCGGGTGCTTGCGGTTGAACTCCTCGTCCTCGGTGAGGAAGTCGGGCTCGATGCTGATCTCGGGCTTGGGGAAGGAGAAGGGTTTGCCCCAGTAGTCCCCCTCGAGCATCACCTCCATCAGCGCCTTGAAGAGGAGCCGGACTTCCCGCTCGAACTCACCGTAGGTCCGGAGCGGCGCCTGCTTCCCATCCCAGACCTTGCCGCGGTAGACGCAGGGCTTGTCTTTCCAGAGGGTCGGGACGCCGGGAGAGAGCTGGACCGACGAGAAGACCACCTGGCCGCCGCGGGCGACCATCATCTGGGTCATCTCGTAGACGAACATCTGCATCAGCTGCTTGATCTCCTCGTAGTCCATCCCCTCGAAGTAGGGCGCCATGAATGTGAGGAAGTTGTAGTAGCCCTGACCGCCGGCAAAGTTCGTCTGGGCGGAACCGAGCGCCTTGACCGCGTGGAGTACCGCCACCTCGGCCCTCTTCGCCGGGCCGGCCACCGAGGCCTTCGTCCCGTTGCCGTCGGGCATCAGGCCGTAGTAGAAGAAGTAACGCAGGTCCCAATCCTGGCAAAACGGGCGAGTACCAAAGTATTCCAGGTCGTGGATGTGGAGATCGCCGCGGAGGTGGTGGTCCGCAAGCTCCGGAGGGAGCTGCAGGAGATACTGCTCCTTGCTGATCTTGTCCGCCTTCTTCTTGTGCGAGGTCTCGGCATTCTCCTGGAGATTGGCGTTGTCGTGGGCCTCAAACCCTCTCCCCACATCGATGAGGTGCGCATCAAAGACCGGGGTTCCCACCCTCGTGCAGACATTCCGGTAGGGGACCAGGCCGCGCTCAAGAAGCGTCATGTTGACGATCTCGCGGATCAGCGGACCGGAAAGCGACTGCAGACCGAGCATCTGGATCTTCTTCTCAACCAGCCGGGCGATCTCCTTTGCCGTCTCCTCATCCGCTCCCTTGTAGCCGTAGAAGACCTCTACGAGTCGGCTTTCCTCGACGATCTGCCGGATGATCCTGTTCCTGTCCCAGTCGAGGAGGTAGCCCCGCGAAGTCCTGACTTTCGGAAAAGTGGGGACGAAGTCCCCAAATAAGGTCGCCTGCGTCGACTTACGAGCCAACCTCATGCCCCCGCGATCAGATTGGCAACAAAGTCCTCTCGGAGTGCGCCTTCGCTGAAGAGGTCACTGGATGTATAGAACGTATCGCCCTTCTGCAGTACCGGCGCTTCCTGCACGAATACACCGTTCATGCGAAGTTCTGTCAGCGCCTCGATGGATGCCATGTCACACTCGGTGTAGGCAACCCCTCTTGAGGCCAGAAATTCTTTTAGAATTTCGCAGTTCGGGCAAAATTCAAGTGTATAAACGATAAATTGCGCTGTATCGGATATGGTAATACCCCCCGGGAGTCAGTTGTTAAGATTTGGCTTCATCTCGATATATCATCTGTTATTCGATGCTGTGCATGGATTCATAATGGGGGCGGTCCCCTGTATCACGCTGGGGAGCCCCGGGATAAATATCCACCGAACTCTTCTTTCAACGCCGATTCGCCGTGTTTTTTCGGGCGCGCCTCCGCTGAACAATCATCTTTTGTATGGTGAAGCACGATAGTACGGTAATATGGTCAGGACGTTCGTTGCAATCGATCTCGCGGGGGATATCCGCGAGAAGGCTCGTCTGTCGCAGGAGATTCTGGCGAAGTCCGGCGGTCGCCTCGCCATCGTCGATCCCGCAAATCTTCATATTACACTCAAGTTTCTGGGTGAAGTTGACCCGTCAATGATTGAGCCGATCATCGATGCGCTCCGGGCTGTCAGGGCCGATCCCTTCGAGTTGACGGTCGGGTGTGCGGTCTGCAATCCACCACAGAGACCCCGGGTGGTCTGGTGCGACGTCACAGACAATGGCGAGAGTGCCGCTCTCGCCCGGGAGATCGATGATCTCCTTGCACCGCTCGGGTTCCCCCGCGAAAAACGCCCATTCCGGCCTCATGTGACCCTTGCGCGGGTGAAAGAGTACCACCCCTCCCTCTCCTCGCAGGTGGCGTGCACTCCCCGTGAACCGCTTGGGAGATTCCGGGTGGAGAGCATCAAACTCAAGAAGAGCACGCTCACGCCCCGCGGATCGATATACGAGGATCTCGCGGAGGTTCCGCTGTGACCCGATACCCTTGCGAGGAGGAGGTGCTCAAACAGATCCGCCCCACGCCTGAAGAGCGGACCTACATCCGGACGATGGGGAAACGCCTGATCGAGGCGGTGGAGCGGTCGGGGATGGCGAAGGCGATGATGGTAGGGTCGGTCGCCCGCGATACATTCGTCCGGGGCGATCGGGACCTTGACATCTTCATGCTCTTTGACCCCTCTCTCTCCCGCGAAGAACTCCAGGAGCAGGGTCTAGCGCTCGCGCACCGGGTCGCCGAGGAGTTCGGCGCGACCTGGCGCGAGAAATACGCGGAGCACCCTTACGTCAACGCAACGATCAACTCGCTCGATATCGATCTCGTTCCCTGTTACGCCGTCGAAAGCGCCACCAAGATCAAGAGCGCCGTGGACCGGACTCCGTTTCATACCCGCTACATACTCTCGCACATAGGCGACTACGCCGACGACGTCCTTCTCTTAAAGCAGTTTGCGAAGGCAGGCGGGGTTTACGGATCGGATCATATGACCGAGGGGTTCTCGGGCTACCTCTGCGAACTGCTGACGATCTATTACGGTGGGTTCCACCCGCTCCTCGAGGCCGCCGCCCGCTGGCGGCCGGGGGAAGTGATCGATATCGAGAAGCACGGGACGAAGGAGTTTGAGGACCCGCTCGTCGTCATCGATCCGGTCGACCCGGAGCGGAACGTGGCGGCGGCGCTCTCACTCTCGCGGATGTTCGAGTTTGCCGAACTCGCACGCGGCTACCTTGCCGAGCCGTCGATAGAGTTCTTCTGCCGGCCGGATTCGCCCCCGCTCACCCGGGAGGTCTTCACCCGTCTCCTCGCCGCCCGTGGGACGCATCTCTTCACGCTCACCTTCAAGACGCCGGACTACACCCCCGATACGGTGGTGCCTCAGCTTCGGAAGTCCGCTGAATCGATCCGGGAACTCCTGGAGCGGAGCGAGTTTGCCGTCAATCGTATCGATGTCTGCATGGGGGAAGAGCGGTGCATGCTCCTCTTTGAGCTGATGAACGAGACCGTCCCGGTGATGCGCCGGCACATCGGCCCGCCGCTCTGGTCGCGGGGAAACGCTGAGAAGTTCCTCGCAAAGTATGTTCGTGAAGAGGTCTTTGCCGGACCCTACGTCGAGGAGGGCCGCTACGTGGTGGAGGTTCCTCGCACGTTCACCCGGGCCGTAGACCTTCTGCGGTCCAGGACCCTCTTTGAGGTTGCCCTCGGCAAACACGTCCGCCGCTCGATGAAGCAGGGCTGGACGGTGAAGGTCGGTGTGGAGTGCTGGGATGAGGAGTTTGCTGAGTTCATCTCGAGGTTCCTCGCGCGGTCGTCGCCTCTTGCGAGAATCATGAGGAGGACGGGGAAATGAGAGGGCTCGCCCGAACCACGACAAACTCCTCAATTGCGGCTATGCCGTAGCGCCCGTCCCGGTAGAAAGGTTAGGCGGGCGCGGCACAGACCATCCGTTACTTTTTTGCAGATATCATCGACCGTTTCATCGGGGAGACCTCAGTTACCATCTTACCAACGGCCCTGCGTTTACGGCACGCTCCCTGTGTCTCCTCCGTTGCCATCGTGAGGAAACATCTCGATCTTTCTGGTGGCGTAATACCCGGTTACGGTCGCGATGGCGACGATGATCAGGACCTCCCATTGCAGGAAGACGAGCGCCACGATCGGGATCACCGCGGCCGGGGCCTTGAGGACGCAGACGATCATTCCTGCCATGACGGCGGGAACGGCGACGGCCGGCGGGATCGCAGGGATCAGGAGGCTGACGGCGAGACCGAGCGTCCCGCCCGCAAAGATCAGCGGAAAGATCGGCCCGCCCTTGAAAACCGTCGCCATGCACCATGTGCTCGCGAGAATCTTTGCCGCGACGAGCAGGAGCAGCACGGCCGCACCTGCAGCCGCCCCCGTCTCAAGGACGGTCTTGAACTCGTTCTGTCCCGAGAAGAGCACGAGCGGAAAGACCATCCCGGCAATACCGAGCCCGACACCCCCGGCTAGACCCCTGATCAGGTGCTGCCCGGCAAGGGGTGTCATGAGGCGGTGAAAGAGACGGAATGCTCCGATGAAGAGGGCGCCCGCCGCCGCACCGGCAAGCCCGAGGATCGCGGCGTAGACAAGGTATAGCGGGAAGAATTCTCCAAGCGGTGGAAGCGGATAGAGGGCACCGCCTGCAGTCTTGGTGATCTGAAGGTAGATCGCAAACCCCGCAAGGGCACCGGCGATACCGGCGATTGAGAGCGTCCGCACCCGGCTCCGCAGCCGGTCGCCGGCAAGGGTGCCCATGCTCCCGCCCATATCGATGGCGGCCACCTCGGGCCCGAGACTC
This sequence comes from Methanoculleus sp. DTU007, assembly GCF_001512385.1. Lineage (NCBI taxonomy): Archaea > Methanobacteriati > Methanobacteriota > Methanomicrobia > Methanomicrobiales > Methanomicrobiaceae > Methanoculleus > Methanoculleus sp. DTU007. Next base: position 28,896 of record NZ_LFRO01000078.1, read on the forward strand.
GCCCCGAAGATCAGCGAGAGGTAGATGGCGAGCAGCCCGGCGGGAAGGTGCCGCGGCTCGAACCGGCCGGTTTTCTGAAACTCTACAATACTCTGCTGGAGCAGCAGCACGTGGTCGCCGAAGACGTGCAGGCAGAGCCCGACCAAAAGACCGCCCGCGGTCGAAAGGACCAGAGGAAAGAGAGGAACAGGGAACGAGTCTGGCCATAAAAGAGCCTCTCCGAGCCTCTGTACCTCGAGAAAGAGCACCATCGCTCCGGCGGCCGTGACGGCGATCAGGATGGCGGCGAGCACGAACCGGGGTGAGTACCGCTCGACCCCGTCTCCGCCGGGCGGGGCTGCGGTGCTGTCTCCGGGATGGTTCACGTCTCTCCCTTATGTCGGACGGGTATATATGCCGACCGCGAGCGGTTCCGCGGGGGGAGAGATAGGGTACCCGAGCCGTTCCAGAGACTTCTGCGGCGCTTCTCTGAAGATGCAGGCCGGGAAGACATCTGCCCGGTCTTTATGCAGGGTGCCGGGCTCATCCCGGAGCGATTACGATGGCCTGATATCCCATTGGAATGGTACCCTTCTTCTATGAACGTGACACAAACCGGAAGACTCATCGGTTTCGGCATCCTCACCTGGCTCCTTCCTTTCCTCCTCTCGCTCCTCTTCTATTCGCCGGAGGGTATACCGCTCTACGACGTCTTCCTGATCAAGACAATCCTCCTTGTCTTCTCTACAGCCCTCGGGGTCTTCCTCATCCTGGTCTACTTTGGGAATATTCACGCCCATTTTGTCCGGGAAGGTATCCTGCTTGGTATCGTCTGGCTGCTGATCAACTGGGTGCTCGATATCCTCATCCTCCTGCCCCTCGCAGGGATGGATTTCGGCACCTACATGGCGCAGGTCGGGGTGCGATACCTGAATATCCCGATCATCGCCACAGGTATTGGGTATGCAGCAGAACAGGCCGCACAAAGGACAGGGTAGCCTCTCCGGCATCCTGTCTTTACGTTTCTAAATTCCCGAATAAAAAAGAGATTATTCCTGTCGCCGCTCTGCCTTCTTCGCCGCCAGGCGCTCGATGACGGCGAGGTCGACGTTGCTGCCGGTCGAGAGTTTGCCCCGCCAGACCGCGCGGTCGACGAAACCCCGGCCGATATCGTTCCGGATGATGAGTGTCGTGTAGCCGCCCGGTGACCCGACGGCCCCGGCTGAAACGTCCGCCTCAACGGCCGTGAAGTCGGTGCAGACATGGCACCCGGGCCGGACCGCTTCCTCCAGTTCGGCAAGCGGGATGGAGAGCTGCCGCTCATCCTGCAGGTAGACGTCCAGTTTCCCCTTGATATCGAGGCGGTTGATCTCCCAGGGCTCGATCTCCCTCTCCGACTGCAGTTTTCCTTCGACCAGTTTCGCGTAGTCGAAGGTCTCCGTGCAGAAGAGACCGATCACGAGCCGGATCGCCTTTGCATAGGGCCGAAGAAGGTCATGCTCGCTGGTTCTGATCGCCTGTGTCGCCCGTGCCACGCAGGGCACGCCCACCACGGCGATCCGCCGGTACTTCCGGGTGACCACTGCCTCCTTGAGGGATGCGAGAAGCGGCACCCACCAGGAGTAGCGGCTTCCGGCATGCAGGACGAGCTCTTCTGCAGAAGTGATCACCGCGGAGGACGGCTTCATCGTCCAGGGATCACGCGTCACCGTGACGACCGCATCGATCAGCCCCTCTTCGAGGGCGTTCACGAGGATTGCCGTCACGGCACCACCGCTCTGTTTCCGCTCGACCGGGAAGGCCGACCGGGCCGCAACGATATCCATGTACGGCCCGAGCATCTGGCCCTGCCCTGCAAGGTCCACTCTCGGGCAGGCCGCGTAGCATGCCCCACAGGGGACGCTGTCGTTGTCAGCCTTGCAGTAGCCGATGTTCACCGGTGCATCGGTGTTCCCCGGTTCGAACCGGAGGGCATCCGCCGGACAGACCGCCACGCACGCCCCGCACCCGGAGCAGAGGCCCGTCTTCCAGACCTCGGACTCCAGATCTTTGTATGTCTTCATCTCCATGCCTATCACTCCCACGTATACTTCCCGGCAAAGGGCCGTGCGCTCGCAGGGACGATCCGGGTATAGTCAGCGTTCACGAGTGGCTCCGGCTCGAGCCCGAAGTCGGCGGCAAACTCCCGGAGCACCGGGGCGATCCGTCTTCTGTCTTCCTCGGTGAGCGGGACCTTCTTTGCCCCTGAGGCAAGATTGGCATCATCCACGTCGCCGCGAATGATGATCTCTCCGCCGTGGATGCCGCTTCCGATCTCGTGTGCCTTCATCTTTCCATTGAGGTCGAGAACGATGAGAAGGCCACCGGCCATATATTCGCCAAGGAACGTCTGAGCGGATCCTCCGACGACCAGAACGGGGCGCTGCGCCTCGTACTGCTTCATGTGGATTCCGCCGCGGTAGCCTATGTCTCCGCGGACGAAGACCTTGCCGCCCCGCATACTGTGTGCCACCGCATCTCCGGCACTCCCGTGGATAACTACCTTTCCGCTATCCATCGTGTTGCCGGGCGCGTGCTCAGCGTTGCCGTGGACGATGACGGTCGGCCCGCTCATGAACATGGCAAGGTCGCCGCCTGCGACACCGTTGACCCGGATGGTAGCGTTCCCGCGAAGACCATCGCCGATGAACCGCTGTCCGAGGACGTTGTTGATGACGATCTCGTCAGCACCGTCTTCAATGGCCTTTCTGATCTGCTGGTTCAAGGGCGTGTAGTGCATCCCCTTCGCATCAATAACAACTTGTTTTGCCATTCTGCTCACGCTCCCACGGGTTTCACGTCGAGTACCTTCAGGAGTCCCTCGTCGAGCATGTAGCCCCGGAGCCGGTCGCGGTTGCCGCGCAGGCTCTCGATGCTGTTGATGCCGGCTGCTCCCATCAGTTCGGTGATCTCAAGCGTCCATGCGTGGATCAGGTTTGCGATCTGCTTCGATGCCACGTCAGGGTTCAAGCGGTCCACGAGATCCTGGCGCTGGGTCGCGATACCCCATGGACAGAGGCCCTGATAGCAGTTTCCACAGACACGGCAACCCATCGCCACAAGGGCTGCGGTTCCGATGTAGACTGCATCTGCACCGAGGGCGATCGCCTTCATGACGTCCGTGCTCTCCCGGATGCTGCCGCAGGCGATGAGGGAGACCTCGTTCCTGAGCCCCTGCCGGCGAAGTTCCTTATCTGCTGTCGCGATGGCGACCTCGATCGGGATGCCGACGTGGTCACGGAAGACCCGCGGTGCCGCTCCGGTGCCGCCCCGGAACCCGTCGATCGCGATGGCGTCAACCCCGGAACGGGCGACGGCCGCCACGTTCTCGGCGTTGTTGTTGACGGCGGCGATCTTTGCGAAGATTGGCTTCTTCCGTCCCGTCGCCTCCTTGACGGCGTTGACGAACTGGGGGAGGTCCTCGATACCGTAGATGTCGTGGTGCGGTGCAGGGCTGATCGCATCGCTGCCCTGCGGGATCATCCTCGTCCGGGCGACGTCCGCGCTCACCTTCTCGCCGGTGAGGTGCCCGCCGATGCCGGGCTTTGCACCCTGGCCGAGTTTGAGTTCGATGGCGGCGCCGCGCTCAAGGTAATCGATGTTCACACCAAACCGCCCGGATGCGACCTGGACGATCATCCTGTCCTGGTAGGGGTAGAGACCTGGGTGTAGTCCTCCTTCGCCGGTACCCATGTAGGTGCCGGTCTCCCTTGCCGCCCGGGCCATCGCGATGTGGGCGTTGAGGCTGATCGCACCGAAACTCATGTGGCCGAGCAGGATCGGCGTCTCAACCATGAGGTTCGGGGTGAGTTCCGTGGTGAGTTCGACGTCGCCGTTCGATTTCTTCTGGAAGTCGAGTTTCCCCGGTTTCTTCCCGAGATAGGTCCGGAGCTCGACGGGCTCGCGGAGCGGGTCGGTCGGCGGCGTGGTGACCTGGCAGGCGTCCAGCATCAGGTGGTCGAAGATGATCGGGAGATCGACGACGCTGCCCATCCCGGCGAGGATGATCTTACCCGTCCGGGACTGGTTGTAGATTGCCTCCCTGACCGTCCGGGTCCAGACGGGGTGGCTCCGGTAGTCGCACGGGTGCTCCTCAAGCATGATGGCATCCCGGGGGCAGTAGGTGAGGCACCGGTGACAGGCGGTGCACTTCCGGGAGTTGATCAGGATCCGATCGCCGTCGCGCCGGAAGACTCCGTAGGAACAGTTCTCAATACACCGCCCGCACTCCATACACTGATCACGGTCGATCGTGATCCGGTAGCGCAGCGGCATACTGCCGAAGTTGCTGCTCACTGGGCAACCCTCCCGATCACCGGCTCTCCTGCAGCCGGCCGCGTGATTGACTCCACCTTAGGCTCCATGGCGCGGATCGCCACCTCTTCGCTTGCGATATAGAGGCGGTCACCGCATTCGCCGACGACCATCGGGCGAAGTTTGCCCCGATCGGTGAACCCGACCATCATCTCGGGGTTCGCGGCCAGGACGGTGAACGGTCCGTTCATTGTCGCGGAACCGTAGGCGAACCGGAGAGCGCGGTTCAGTTTCTGCTCGGCCTCGGGCATCTGGTCGATATCCTCCCAGTAGGGTGGGGCGAACGCCCGGATTGCGAGGTTGATGTCAAGTCCGTGCCGCCGCACAAGGAGGTCGAGCATGTATGCGATGACTTCGCTGTCGGTGGACATCGAGCAGGTGTAGCCGAAACTCTCGACGTAGTGCCGGTTGGTCCCGTAGGAGGTGATCTTACCGTTCTCCACAACACTCCAGTCGTGCAGGTTGAATGGGTCGGGCCGGTCCCACAGTTCCGGGTTCGACGTCGCATAGCGGTTATGCGCGAGCCAGATGTAGCCCTCGTAGTCCTCGATCCGGTAGTAATTCGCCACATCCTCCGGCCAGCCGCTGGCCTTGAAGACGCCGACATTCTTGCCGGACGAGACGATCTTGGCACCTTTTGCACTCGCGTTGATCTGCATCACAAGGTTTGCAATGACATCTTTCTCGGGCGATTCACTGCCCGGCGCCGCAAGAGATGGGTCTGGCTTGAAGAAGTAGCGCCAGGGGGTGCTGTTTACCCGGAGGTTTGGCTGGTCGTAGGTGGGGATCGCCTCGTCGTGCTCGATCGTTCCCCACTGCTCCAGCGTTGCGTCGACAACTGCCTTGCTCTCGCACGCGTTGTCGAAGAGGATATGGAGCGCGTAGCAGTCCCGGTAGTCAGGGTATATGCCGTAGGCGACGTACCCGGCCCCCTCGCCGCTACCACGCTCGTTCATCATGGAGAGGGCTTCCCGGATGCCGGAACCGTCCATCATCTGGCGCCCCTTATCCATTACACCAAATATGCCGCACATGGTAAACACTCAATAAGTTAATGCTCTGTTGCTGTTTTCTGAACTTACTAGGGAGTATTTGTGTCAATAGATATTTATTTCATCGGATAGAAGTAACCTTCCACATGTCCCGCGATGCCACTTCTGCGATGCTTGAGCGTATTGAAAAGGATAATGTCAAATTCCTTCGGTTGCAGTTCACCGACCTCCTCGGCATGCCTAAAAACGTCGCTATCCCGGTGAAGCAGGCGGAGAAGGCCCTGACCGGGGGTATCGGTTTTGATGGGTCCTCGATCGAGGGGTTCGTCCGGATCGAGGAGTCCGATATGGTGCTCAAACCCGACCTCTCGACCTACACGCTCCTGCCCTGGCG
>NZ_LFRO01000078.1:34649-34987 GCF_001512385.1 Methanoculleus sp. DTU007
CGGGCGATGGAGGATGCGGCGAAGGATGGCTACGTCTTCAATACCGGACCGGAACTCGAGTTCTTCCTCTTCAAGATGCTCGACGGGCGGCCGACGACACAGTTCCAGGACGTCGGCGGTTACTTCGACCTTGCGCCGACCGACCTTGCCGAGGACGTCCGACGTGAGATCATCCTCGCCCTCACCGAGATGGGATTCGAGATCGAGGCCTCCCACCACGAAGTCGCCGAGAGCCAGCACGAGATCGACTTCAAGTACAGCGACGCTCTCCATACCGCCGACAACGTCATCACGTTCAAGTTTGCGGTCAAGACGATGGCGCTGATGCGCGGCCTGCA
>NZ_LFRO01000047.1:0-827 GCF_001512385.1 Methanoculleus sp. DTU007
GAGAGGGTCGAGAGGACGCTTGCCTTGTTCTTCTGGATCTGCTGGTTGTTAGGCTCGATCTCGAGTGCTCGCTCGTAGCATCCAAGTGCGTCCTCGTAGCGCCCGAGTTCGTGGAGCGCGTTTCCGCAGTTGTTCAAGGCGGCTATGTTCTCCGGCTCTCTCCGGAGCACTGCCTGGTAGCAGATGACCGCCCTGCTGTAGTCGCCGAGAGCGTAGTAACTCTCGCCACGGTGGTAGTCTGCGCCCGTATGATCGGCCTTGAGCCTGAGCGTCTGGTCGAAGCACTCGATCGCCTCTTCGTAGCGCCTTTTGGCGAATTGGACGAGTCCTTTCTGGTACCAGACCTCCGGGTCGGCCGCGTTCTCCCTGAGCGCCCGATCAAGTGAGGCGAGCGCAAGGTCGTAACGCTTCAGCCTCCTGAGCGCCATGCCTTTCTCACGCCAGATCCCGGGGCGGTCGGGGCTGATCCGGTATGCCCGGTTGTAGGACTCGATCGCCTCTTCGTAGCGCTCCAAGAGGCGGTGCGCCCGGCCCCGGTTGTACCAGGCGTCGGCATCGTCGGGACGGAGGGCGAGTGTCCGGTCGAATGACAGGATGGCCTCCTCGTAGCGCTCAAGCGTCATGAGGGTGCACCCCCGGTTGTACCAGGCGTCGGCACGGTCGGGACTGATAGCGATAATGCGGTCGAAGCACTCGATCGCCGTATCATAGCGGGCGAGGAGGAGATAGATCGTCCCCTTCGCGTACCAGGCCTCTGTGTCCTCGGGGTCGATGGCGATGATGCGGTCGTAACATTCGAGCGCCGCATCGTACCGGCGTTCGGCGGC
>NZ_LFRO01000047.1:874-3672 GCF_001512385.1 Methanoculleus sp. DTU007
GACGTCCGCCCGAGCTTTCGGAGAGCGTGCCCTCGGATGAGCCAGGCGCCCGTGGAGTCGGGTGCAAGTTCCACGGCCCGGCCACAGTACTCGGCCGCCTCCCGGTACCGCCCAAGGCTGTAGAGCGCCTCTCCCCCGGCATACCAGAAGCGGGCAGAGGTCGGGTCGATCCTGACGGTCTGGTCGAAACAATTGACTGCTTCCCGGTAACGCCCGATCGCCATGAGGGCCCGTCCCTTGCAGTAACGGGCAATGGCGGCGCCGAGATCCAGGGCGATTGCCCGGTTGTAGCACTCGATGGCCCGATCGTACTGCCCCTGCTCGCAGTAGGTCCGCCCCCGCCTGCACCAGACATCCACGCTGTTCTTCCAGGGAAGCTCCATTGGGTGATGAATAGCAGTCCATAAGAAAAAGCGTTTCGATCGTATCGGTGGCCTTTCTTTCGTCCTGGCGAAAAACCGATCGCTTCAGTTCATTCGCGGTCGAGCCAGAACTCTCTCGTCCTCCCGGATCCGTATGGCAACCTATACATGCTCCCGGGAGCAAAACGGGATTTACAACCCTCCCGGATCTGAGTACCATGAGGAAGATGCGCGATATACCGGACCGCGATCGTCCCCGCGAGAAACTGGCCAAACGGGGACCGCAGGCGCTCACCGATACCGAACTGATCGCCCTCCTCCTTGGGCGTGGCACGAAGGGGCGGGACGTCTCGGAGGTTGCGGGCGACGTCGAGCGTTACCTCCGGGGGACCGGGGGCAAGCCGTCGTACGAGGCCCTCCTTGCGATCGGCGGGATCGGATCAGCAAAGGCATGTGAGATCATGGCCTGCTTCGAGCTCGGGCGGCGCTATTTCGGCGACGACGACGTCACCGGAACCCGGATCACCCGCCCCGAAGACGTCATCCCGCTCGTTTCCGAGTGGCGGGATAAGAAGCAGGAGTACTTCATCTCTCTTACTCTCAACGGTGCCGGAGAGGTGATCGAGCGCCGGATCGTCACCGTCGGGATCTTAAACCAGAGCCTCGTCCATCCCCGGGAGGTCTTTGCCGACGCAATCACCGACCGGGCCGCCTCGGTCATCCTGGTCCACAATCACCCGTCCGGCACGCTCGATCCCTCTGTCCAGGATCTCGGGATCACCCGGCAGCTCGTCGAGGCGGGGTCGATCCTCGGCATCCGGGTCCTCGACCACATCATCGTCACGAAGCGGGGGTATGTCAGCCTCAAAGAACTCGGGCACCTCTAACCTTTACGCCGCCCCATCCCCTCCCCGACCGTTCCTGCACGGGATTGGATGACCTTTTGCCCGAATTTTCTTAAATCATGGTAATTTTTCTGAAATTTCGAAGATAATCTATCTTCCTTCCCCTCGGGATCCAATAAGGTTTATCTCCCCTCGTCAGCCAAAAGTATGTGAGGCAGACATACATGGACAGTGGTTTTCTCCGGGTGCTGCTCGAACCCGGACGTTTCTTTCAAGAGCGTATGCGGGGTGAGCCGGGCCTGAAGATACCGGCATTGATCGCGCTTGTCATCGGGATTATCGGTGCGGTCAGCGCTGCCATCTCGGCAAACGCGCTGACCGAGGGCCTCCCCCCGGACATGCAGGTCTTCGGGTTGGCGGGGGTTGCCTTCGCTGTGGCCAGCGGCATCATCGGGGGACTCATCACCTGGGTTGCCTTCGGTATCGTCTTCTATATCATCTCGATGGTCTTTATGGGGGATGGAGACTTTAAGCGGACGCTGGAGTTCACGGGCTACGGGCTCATCCCCCAGGTCTTTGGGGGCATCATCGGGGCGATCTTCTCCTACCAGATCGTATCGAATCTCTCGGTCCCGATTATCTCGAGACCCGAGGATATCGCGGTGCTTGTGGAGAGCGTCACAACCGGCATGCTGAGCGACCCCCTCACGCCGATCTCCGGGATCGTCGGCATCCTCTTTTTGATCTGGAGCGCAAACATCTGGATCTTCGGCATGAAGTACGCACGGAATCTCTCCACGCGAAACGCGGTCCTCACCGTCGGGATACCCGTCGGGCTCTATATCCTCGTCAACCTTGTCACGCTCATCGGATAGGTGTACTATGAAACCTCTCTACATCGCAATTATCTCAATCTTCTGCATCGTCGCAGCACTCACCGGACCGGCCGGCGCCGCTTCGGCAGATGTCACCGTGGTCTCCTCCACGCTCGACCCGCAGGTCCTGATGAAAGGGGATACCGGGACGCTCACGATCGTGATCCAGAACACCGGTTCCGAGACAGTCTCCATCAAGAGCGCCCGGCTCTACGGCAACGGTGTCGTGCCCTTAAGCGAGCCTTACCTCGCGGTCGGGGACCTCGGCGCCGGGAACAGCAAGACGTTCACCTTCACCGTCCGGGCGGACGGGGGCGAGGGAACGTTCTACCCGCAGTTCGTCCTTGACTTCCGCAACGAGGGCAACCTGCGCTATCCGGTCCCCGTCCAGGTCGAGAATACGCCGCTCAGCGTATCCGTGGTCGAAAGACCGGACGCCTTCTCCGAGTCCCGGACGGCCGATATCACCGTCCGGGTCGGGAACCCCCGCCCGAACGCCGCCTCCGGCGTCCAGGTGATCCCGCTGGGAACGGGCTTTACCGTCACCCCGACCAGCGGGTTCATCGGGACCCTCGCCTCTGACGCCTCCGGGACGGTCACGTTCAACCTGACCCCGACTGCCGAGATGGACGTCACGTTCCAGGTGGTCTGGCGCAACGGCATCAACACCCACACGACAGATCTCGTGCTCCCGGTGGTCTTTGGCGAGGACAAGA
>NZ_LFRO01000047.1:3751-4140 GCF_001512385.1 Methanoculleus sp. DTU007
GAACGCCGGCCTCGAGTCCGCCCGGTCGGTGATCATCGCCCCCGGCGCCCCGGCAACGCCCACCGATCCCTTCCGGGTCTACGTTGTCGGGACCCTCGACCCAGACGACATCTCCTCGTTTGAGGTGACGTTTGCGGCCGATCGGAACGTGACCGAGGTCCCGATCGTCGTCGAGTACCGCGACGACGACGGTAACCGCTACACTTCGACGACGATGATCGGTCTCGGCAGCGGCGCCGGGGTGTCCGTAGCGTCCGCGGCGCCCGCGGAGAATTCGAGCGGCGAGTTCCCGATCGTCGGGGCCATCGTCGCCGTGCTGGTCGCGCTCGGGGTCGCCGGAGCAATCTACTACTCGTGGAGACGGGCGTAACGACGATGCCGGTCATCAG
>NZ_LFRO01000037.1:0-2628 GCF_001512385.1 Methanoculleus sp. DTU007
CATAGAGTACGCGCCCTTCGCTCTTCAGGCGCACCCAGGTTCCGTCGAATGTTGCCAACACGCACTAAAACTATAGGGAGTTCACGTTCATTAAGGGATTGTCGGCGCACCGGTAAGAAACCAGTATGTTTTTTGCACGTTGCACCGCATCAGTGATCGATTCCATGACAGGAAGAGTTCGAGAGATCTGGCAACCGAAAACGGTCATGGCAGTACTGCTCATCGCAGTGCTGCTCTCGATGGGGATGGCCTCTGCAGCCACGACAACCCCAACCATTGCCTGGAATGCGTCATTTTCACCGGAGAGTTACAGCAAATTCGATGCTGTTGCACCGATCACAGACGGCGGTTATATCGCTCTCGGCTTCGCTGTTACAGATCTCTACGGCGGTAGTGAGTACACGGTGCTCATAAAGACCGATGGTCAGGGAAACGAGGTGTGGTCGAAGAGATTCCCTGATATGGCACCGGCCTCGGTCGCAGAAACCGCCGATGGAGGCTATATCATCGGCGCTTATAACACCAGCAGAACCGTGGTGGACCAGCGGTTCGTCTACCAGGGCAGCTCGTTCCTGATCCGAACCGACGCCGCCGGGACGGAAGAGTGGCGGCAGGTCTTCCCGGACATGAAGGTCTCAGCAGTCCAGCCGACCGCCGACGGAGGCTACGCTGTCATCGGCTGGCTCTGGAACCCACTCGGATCGGAGAGCGACACGACGGCGACCATCATAAAGACCGACGGCAACGGCCAACCCACCTGGAACCGGACCATACCCGGAAAAGCTGCATACGCAGGGATCGTTACTGCCGATGGCGGGTACATCATCGGAGGGACAACATCGCCCTTCAACAACGATCTCGGGGATGCCTTCCTCCTCCGCCTGGATGCCGAGGGGCAGACGCTCTGGGAGAGGAACTACCAGGCCCCGGTCGTCTACGATATCACGGAGACCGATGACGGGAGGTTCTTCTACACAAGCAATTACTGGTACGGACTCGTTGAAGAGGATGGCACCGAGGTCTGGCTCAAGAATATAGAGGGCTTAAGCGGGCATGCCGCCGCTCTGCAGCCCGGAGGCTACGTGGTTGCAGGCACGAACGCGAGGACCAGTGAGGGGTTCATCTTCGGGACCGATGAGGACGGGACGATTCTGTGGAACAGAACGTTCCCTGATGCTGGAATCAATGCAGCAAGCGGCGCACCCAACGGTACCTACACCCTTGCTGGCATTCGATACCCATCAGATGGCTCCAGCACCGCCTGGCTGATCAACCTCGAAGGGGTGACGGCAGCCCCTACCGGGACTCCTACACAGGCAGCACCGGGATTCGGTGCGATCGGTGCCGGGGCTGCTCTCCTCGTGCTTGCAGGAAGGAAGTGGAGAGGGTAACTCCCCGTCACACCGCTTTTTTCGCCTAAAGGCCATCTTTTCGGAAGTACAGGTACGTTCCCCCACAGAGGATGATGAGGGCGAGCAGGGCGAAGATGAGGTTTGTATATTCCCCGGTCCAGAATTGCGGATCGAGTCCGTCCATGGCCATCTCTGCTATGCCCTCCTCAGAAACCTCGGCACAGAGCGCATACAGACCGGAACTGGAGATCTCAGCTGAGATGCTCCAACTCCCGGGATGGACGGTAGTGATAGCCTCCTCCCATGCATCTGCTGACCGGTTGTAGCGCTGCACAACGAGTCTCTTCCTATCGTCATCGTAGAGTGCCTCCCACTGATCCTGTGAGAAGTTGAATACGAGGGTCGCCGGTTGTGAGAGAGCAGCCCCATCAGGCCCAATGAGGCAGGCAAACCCGGTAAACACGTATCTACCCTCCCCTGAGATGGGAGGCACGCTATCGACGTCGAGAGACTCGAGGGTCACCGTCGTAACCGGCGCACCGGAGGTCTTGACTGCGCTGATCCCTCCTGCAATCGTGAGAGAGACCAGACCGTCGGGCGAGACGAACTGGAGAGCTGAGACCGCGGGGTCGGCCCCTGAGGGGGAAGTAGCGGTTGGTCTCGGCGTCGGTCCCGCAGTCGAGGCCGGCGTACGCCAGCCAGGGTCTGTCCAGGCAAGGCTGCCGCCACCACCGCCTCCCCCTCCGCCTCTACCTCCGCCACCGCCGCCTGACGACCCGCTGCCTGGCGACGTCTGCGTTGGAGTCGGGGTTACATTCACCGTCGGTGTCGGGGTTGCGCTCGCCGTTGGGGTGACTGTGGGGGTGACGTTCACCGTTGGTGTCGGGGTTACGGGAACTGTTGGAGATTCAGTGGGCGTTACCGGCACTGTTGGAGATGGAGTAGGAGTTATGGGCAGTGTTGGAGATACGGTGGGGGTCGGCGCAGGAACTACCTGGATATACCCGTGCTTTACCGCAGTCTCGTTCTGGAAAGCACTCCCCACCATCAGGCTGACGGTATAGGTCCCGGGGTTTAGGTATGTGTGCTCCGGGTTCTGCTCCGACGAGGTCACGCCGTCCCCGAAATCCCAGAGCCAGGACTCCGGTCCGCCGGTCGAGGTGTCCGTGAACCTGACGGAGAGGGGTGCGGTTCCGTTCACGGGGTCGGCCAGGAAGGAGGGCTCAAGGCGCTCATAGACGGTTATGAACCCGTACTCCGTGTGCGTCAGATTGAT
>NZ_LFRO01000025.1:0-4428 GCF_001512385.1 Methanoculleus sp. DTU007
GCGGCCCCGAGGATGCCGGAGAAGATGATCAGCCACCCGACGACGAACGCAAGCCTCCTCCCGAAGGCGTTTTTGACGTACTCGTACTCGGCGCTCGCGCGGGGGAACATCGACGAGAGTTCGGCGTAGCCGAGCGCACTGAAGGCGGCGATGGTTGCGGCGACGGCGAACGTCAGCCAGACGGCGCTGCCGGCCATGGCGGCGGCTTCCCCGAGCAGGGCGTAGATCCCGGCCCCGAGGATGATCCCCACACCCGAGAGGGTGACCGCAGGCAGTCCGAGTTCGCGCCGGAGTCTCGTTCCGGAAGTCGAACTGTCCCGATCCTCGTTCGGCATATATGGTCGTATGTGCCTGCAGCATTTATGGATATCCGACGACGGCTGCCGGGCCCCGGCACGATACGCCGTGCGGCCGGGAGCATCACCGCCGGAAAGCAAGGAAAGGACACGGGACGGGGCACCGCATAACGTATAAATATCTTGCTTGCCCCTCATGGCTTCCCTGCACAAGCGGGGGGAAGTGAATCGATGGCACAGAGCGTTATTGACATCTTAAAGCAGGAGCACGAGATGGTGCTCTCGCAACTCTCGGAACTCTCGAGCAAGGGCACGAGCAGCCGGGAGCAGAAGTACAGCACCTTGAAGGAGAACCTCATACCGCACATGATCGGAGAAGAGCAGGCCGTATACCCGAAACTGATGGACTCGGGGATGAAGGAGATGACCCTCGAGGCGATCGAGGAGCACAACGCGGTCAAGACGCTCCTATCCCAGCTCGACAGCGCATCGTCCTCAGAAGAAGACGTCTGGGTGGCGAAGATNNGGCAAAGAAGAGCGCGATGCCGATGGCGGCACGCTGAGCGGCCGGGCGAAGGTGTCGGCACCTCTCTTTTTTGGCCGGGACATCCCGGGCGAAACCGTTAAGTCCCTCATCCCCTATTCTCCCCCGGACGGAGGACGCATATGCCGCAGATTCTTGAACTGATCCGGGAGGACCACGGACTCATCGGGGTGCTCTTCGACGACCTCGAGAGCAACCCTGAGACCCGGGACGTCCGGTGCATCACACTGCGCCGGGAACTGACGGGCCACATGTACGCGGAGGAGGCCACGCTGTATGCATGGCTCCGGGATATGGTGCCGGAAGAGATCCGGAGGTCGCTCGACGAACATGATGCTGTTCGTGCTGTGCTTGTACGCTTCGAGAGAATACCGCTCCGGGACGACGCCTGGATGCCGGGGCTCCGCGAACTGAGGGGGGAGATCGAGGCGCACTTCGCGACGGAGGAGGGGAGGGTCTTTGCCCTGGCGGAGCAGCACCTCAGCCAGGACAACCTCTTTGAACTTGGCGAGACGTTCCGGCAGGAGAAAGAGGCGGCGGCACAGACTGCGGTGGTGTGACCTCCCGGTGCTCCACGGTCGCGGTCAGAGCACCGCGCCTCTGCCGCATGCGTGGGGCCGGGGGGAGAGACGGGCCACGAGAGGTCCCCGCCGGAGGTGGTGAACCTATCGAGTTAATGCCATTTATTCAACAAATGAGTAAAGTTAAATAGTTTAGATATATATTGAGAGTATGGTGCCACTGCATCTGCGGTGCATCATGAGAGCAACGGAATGCGGAGGAACTGGAATACCAGATGAAGATCCCCCGTTGGCAAGAGGCTGATGAAGTAACGATCACGCCCTGAATTCTCATAAGCATCAACGTAATGAACCAGCAGGTCACCCGGGAGGAGCTGAAGGGGACGCGAACCGTCATCCGGGTGCCTCTGGAAACGCCATGGAAGCCGGGCGGGAACGGTGTCACACCGCCCCCCGCCCAACCTATTCTACCGCTGCTTTCCTCCATGGGCTCTCCGTAGAAGCGGATTCATCCCGGACGGGTGGCAAAATATATCATTTACATATCCCGAAAGTAAATCACATTAACAACTATTATCCATGCAGAAGTCTGATTGACCTTCTATGGACGTTCTCATCACGAGCGGGAGGACGATCGCCCAGGGCGGAGAACTCTACTACAAAGACATGCCCCGGTACTCCGAAGAGACGGCACGCTGTTTCGTCAACCCGTTCGATCTCCTGGAACTCGGTGCTGCGGCAGGCGACTCTCTCCTCCTCTCAACCGCCACAGGAGAAGAAGTCTTCACCGCCACACCCTGCGACGATCTCGTCTCCGGGACCGTGTTCATCCCCTGCGGGCCGCACGCAAATGCCATCCTGCATGCGACCACGCGGGGGACCGGTGCCCCTGACTACAAGTGGCTGAAAGGGACGGTGACCCCGACACGGAGACCCCCGCGGTCGGGCTGGGATATCCTCATCGAGGAAGGCGGGGCCGCATGCCCTCCGGTGCCGGCACTCCCCGGCGGAGAAGACGACGAAGTCGTGACCGTCAGCGATGTCGTCTGCCCGCTCTGTGGGTGCCTCTGCGATGACCTCGTCGTGAAGGTCGGGGACGGGGCCGTCAGGTCGGTCGATAACGCATGTTCGCTCGGCTCAGAGAAGTTCCTCTCGCAGAGCCGTCTTATGCACCCGATATCGAACGATGGAGGCACCTGGAGCGCGATCGACTTTCAGGAGGCGATCCGTTATACCGCAGAGGTGCTCGCCGACGCCGAACGACCGCTCCTCTTTGGGTGGAGCGGGACGTCCGCGGAGGCACAGTGCATCGGCATCCATATTGCCGAAGCGATCGGGGGCGTCATCGACAACTGTTCGTCGATCTGTCACGGCCCCTCGATCATGGGCATCCAGGAGGCGGGCCACCCGGGGTGCACGCTCGGTACCGTGAAGAACCGGGCCGACGTCGTGATCTACTGGGGCTCAAATCCCATCGAGTCGCACCCCCGCCACCTCTCCCGGTATACGACGTTCGTCAACGGGAAGTACCGGGAGAACGGGCACCATGACCGGGTCCTCATCGTCGTGGATATCAGGAAGACCGATACCGCGAAGATCGCCGACGAGTTCATCCGGATCAAGCCGGGCGGGGATTACGCCGTCTTTTCAGCCCTGCGGGCAATCCTCAGGGGCCACGCAGACACCCTTCCCGCAACCGTCGCCGGCGTCCCGCGGGAGAGGTTGATCTGGCTCGCCGACCTCTGCAAAAACACCCGGTTCGGGGCGCTCTTCACGGGGATAGGCCTGACCCAGTCCCGGGGCAGGTACAAGAACGTCAGGAACGCCATTGAGCTCGTCGACGAACTCAACCGGCATACGAAGTTCACCCTGACCCCCATGCGCGGGCACTGGAATGTCAACGGCACCAACCAGACGTTCTCCTACCTTACGGGTTACCCCTACGGCGTCGATTTCTCCCGTGGGATACCTTACTACAACCCCGGCGAGACGACGGCGGTCGACCTGCTCCGGCGGGGCGAGGCCGATGCATGCCTCATCATCGGCGCCGATCCCGGGGCGCACTTCCCGAGGAGGTGCAACGAGCACCTCGCGAAGATCCCGACGATCGTCATCGATCCGTTCGTCTCGCTCAGCACCTCCTTTGCGGACCTCCACATCCCGGTCGCATGTGTGGGGATCGACTGCGAGGGGACGGGCTACCGGATGGACTCCGTCCCGATCCGGATGAAGAAAGTTCTCTCCCTGGGTCTCCCAACCGACGAAGAGGTGCTGTCGCAGATCCTCGCCCGGGTACAGGAGAGGCGCCAGCCATACGGCGTAAACGTCCAGAAGAGGATCCCTTCGGAAGCGCCGCCGGTAGCATGATGCGCGCCGCCGGGGTAAAGGCAAATAGTTCGACTCGCGACAAAAGTTAAATATACTCCACCGCCAACAGA
The DNA here is from genome assembly GCF_001512385.1 of Methanoculleus sp. DTU007. Classification (NCBI taxonomy): domain Archaea; kingdom Methanobacteriati; phylum Methanobacteriota; class Methanomicrobia; order Methanomicrobiales; family Methanomicrobiaceae; genus Methanoculleus; species Methanoculleus sp. DTU007. The sequence continues at coordinate 3,800 of NZ_LFRO01000025.1, forward strand.
TAGAATGGTGCTGCCGCAGTGGCGGGCATCCTTGAGATCCAATCTTTAAACCTCAATTCCAACGCCGGGAACGGGAAGAGCCCGACCGGGCATCGTGCCGGATGTCCCGGGAGGCGCTGCACCCCCCGGTCTTTCAGTTTTATCGAGAGTGTTATGTAAACGTGCGTTACGCAAAAGAACGATCAAACAAACACTGGCGCTCGCACAGCAACGAATCAAGAGAAGAAATACTCGAAGAACAGTTTTCAGAGTAAAGGGAGGTAATAGCAGCGAGTTACGCTTCCCGAGGACTCGCGTACCTCAGTACTACGCAGCACGTGAGAGGGCTTAACTGCTGGGTTCGGGATGAGTCCAGGTGTTTCCCCTCTGCTCTGGCCGCTATTATCGCTTGGCCGCTGATGCGGCCAAACTGCTGAAAGCCAAGGCCCGGACTTGAACCGGGGTGTAGTTGATCTGCAGTCAACCGCGTAGCCGCTCCGCCACCTTGGCCTGTGTGTTACCTTCTATAGGTGTACCACCTGGGTATTTAAGGTTTATCACCTGTTACTTTTACCAAGGCGGGCCAATAGAAGAGCAGGTTTCTCATGGAAGGGAGGTACTAGCAGCGAATCGTGCTTCCCGAGGACTCG
>NZ_LFRO01000081.1:0-179 GCF_001512385.1 Methanoculleus sp. DTU007
CCATGCCAACACCGATATGAGAATCTGCACCGGGAGGAAGAGCAGGGGGGCGATCATGAAGACGAAGTCAAGCAGGACCAACTTCAGGGGCACATTCCAGATGTATATTGCGGCAGGATCGTCTGGTACCAACTCCGGAAACTCCCCCTCGCTCATTATGGTGCTGGCAGCGCTCCCCG
>NZ_LFRO01000081.1:309-1959 GCF_001512385.1 Methanoculleus sp. DTU007
TAGACCTGGAACTGCCACGTTCCGGCCTCTGGTGAGGGGATCCACGTGCGGATCTGTGCGTCTTTATCACCACCCAGATCGGTATCGTGATAGTAGGCGTACGTGCTTCCGTCCGGCGAGATGATCTTCAGCGTCAACGACTGCTGGGGGATAAACCAGTCCAGATTTACAAACAGCGTTGAGCTCCCGGGAGGTACGTACGTGTTGTGGTAGTGTGTCTCTTCCTGCTCCTTCTTCTTCCCGCGTTCGTCGAGACGACCATGCCGAACGACTCCTACATGATCAAGATCACCGGTCTGTCCGATCTCGCCGTGAACGGCACCGCCACGGTCATGATCCCGGTTCCGGCGAANNGTGGAGGACGGCGATCCGGGAGACGCCGTACGGGAAGATGATCGCGTTCACGACGACGGAAGACTACGCGCAGGATATCTTCAGACCGACCGGCGAGTTCGAGACGAAAGAAGAACCCCGACTGCTCGTGCCGGTCCTCGCAACCCCCGAGAACGCGAGCGTCACCGAGTTCGCCCGGAGCTCGGGCGGGACCTACACCACTGTCGTCTTCCTCGACGGCTTCGTCCCGCCGGAGAACGCCACATCGATCTCGTTTGACCTCGAGTACCGGGGCGGCGGGGGCATGAAATACCTGATAGAGGAGGATACCTGGACGGCGACGGTGAATACGGCCGTTTCGAGCACAGAGTCCGGCTTCGTCCCGGTCCCGGCCGAATACCACGTCATTCCCGGGGGTATCCACCTTTGATGGACGGTCCCGTGCGGAGAATCTCATGGTGGATCGTGAGCGCCGCAGTCCTGCGGATCAGGAAGTGAATGGAAGATGGCTCCCTCGATAATTTCCTTTCTCGCCAAAGTCGTTGTTGTCTCGCTTCTCGCCATCGCGATTGTCGCCATCGGCGGAAACATTCTCGTCCACTATCATCAGACCCGGATGATGTCGGAGCATTCCTGGGATTACTCATACGCCGTCTCCGTTACCGGGCTGTCCGGCTACCGGGGAGATCCGATCACGGAGTTTGTCGTTCCCCTCCCTGCAGTCGGCGGTTCACCGGTCTTTTCCGGAGAGGACCTCCGGTGGATGACCTCTGACAACTGTACGACTCTCCCGGTTAGGACAGAGAATGGGGAGATGCTTGGACTGCGTCTCCCCGGTGCGGATCTCACGGATGTCTCCGCCGCTCACTCAGGGGGTTTCTTAAGAGAGGTCTCGCGTGAGGAGATAGCGGCGAGCGGGTTTGTGCCGGGACTCTCACGCCTCTCGAAAGCGGGGAATGCCTCTCCATACATCATCGTCCCGGATTCGCTCCGCCCCGTATCGGACGATCCTGAGCCCATCCTGGTCAGCATCAACTTCACCATATCCGGCGAGGGGAGGCCCGACTACCACATCTCGATCATGGAGCGGATCCCGCCGGGAAAGACCGGGATCATCCCCGTAGAACCAAGGATCTATCACCGAGACAGTTCTCGCGAACCCTTCCGCCCCCTGGAGGAGAAGAACTCCATCAACTGAGACGTATACTCTGGAGTGCCCCCGCCCATCACAACCTTTATCGTTAGGTCAAGCCAAACTAATCTGCATCAACTATGACGGCGAGAGTTGAGCATCTGTTCGAGGTCATTGATCGCCTG
>NZ_LFRO01000081.1:1983-4510 GCF_001512385.1 Methanoculleus sp. DTU007
ACAGATCGCCTACCTGAAAGTCATCGAGAAGCATCACGACCTGACGTTCAGCAAACTCGCCGAGATCACCAACAACTCGAAACCCACCGTCACGGAGATGGTCGATAGGTTCGTCCGGATGGAGTGCGCCTATCGGCAGAAGTGCCCCGATGACGGGAGGATGGCCTACATCCGCCTGACCGAGAAGGGGCGGATGATAGCAAACGCCGAGCAGAATGCGCTCCATCGTATGATCGAGAGGATTGTGCAGGCACTCGATGAGAACGAGGTGGATCTCTTGATCGAGATCCTCCGGAAGGTCAGGTAATTTTTTGCCCGGACGAATTGTTAGGTAAATTCAAACTAAATGATTGGAGTCACCATGCACTCACAAAACCCCGAAATCAACGAGACGATCGTCATACCGCTCTTTGAGACCGTGGTCTACCCCGAGACCCGGACGAAACTCCAGGTCGACGCAGCCACAGGGAAGGCGCTGATGGCCGCAGTGAAGGGCGACGGGTCCATATCCGCGGTCGGGCTGACCGTAAAGAGCGGCGTAAAGGGACCGAAGGTCGGCGCCGACGAGGTGTATACGATCGGAAACCTCCTTACGATCGCGCACATACAGCCTGCGGACGACGGCTACCTGGTCTTTGCCCATGCAACCTCCCGGGTGAAGGTCGCCCGCTTCACCGAGCAGGACGGGCTGATCTACGCCGCCTGCGAACCCTTCCCGGACATCATGGACATCGACGAGGGGACTCAAAAAGAGATGCTTGCAGACGTCAAGGCGGCCATCCACGAGATCGGCAGGAACTTCCAGGGCTCCGAGCAATTCATGCGGCCGGTCGATAGACTGGAGTCCATCGACCAGATCATGGCATTCGTCACGCCGTTCCTCCCGGTTGACGTTGCCGCAAAGCAGTCTCTCCTCGAGACCGTCTCCGTCAGGGAGCGCTATACGGCCTTCCTCCGGCTCCTGGTGGACCTCAGCGAGAGCATCAACCTCCGGATCGAGGTGGCGAGAAAGGCCTCCGAGAAGATCGGAAAAGCGAACCGCGAAGCGATGCTCCGCGAGCAGCTCCGGGTGATCCAGGAGGAACTCAACGGGGGCGACGACTCGTCCGGCGACGATGACTACCGGGAGCGGATCGAGCGCTCGACGATGCCCGAGGAGGTCCGCAAGAAGGCTCTTGCAGAGCTCAAGAAACTTGAGACGGGCGGGAGCCAGCACCACGAGAGCCAGGGGATCCGGAACTACCTCGACCTCCTGCTCGACCTGCCCTGGACGGTCGAGAAGAAGAGCATCGATATCGAGGAGGCCCGCCGGGTGCTCGAGAGCAACCACTACGGCCTTGAGAAGGTTAAGGAGCGGATCATCCAGCACCTCGCGGTCATGAAGCTCAAGGAGGAGAAGCAGGGCTCGATCATCCTCCTCGTGGGCCCGCCCGGGACGGGGAAGACGAGCCTCGGCCGGAGCATCGCCGAGGCGCTGGGCCGGAAGTACGTCCGGATCAGCCTCGGCGGCGTCAAGGACGAGGCGGAGATCCGCGGGCACCGGCGGACCTACGTCGGGTCGCTCCCCGGCCGGATCATCCAGGGGATGAAGCGTGCCGGGACGCTGAACCCGGTCTTCGTCCTCGACGAGGTCGACAAGCTCGCCGTCTCCTACTCCGGCGATCCGGCAAGCGCTCTGCTCGAGGTCCTCGATCCCGAGCAGAACAGCACGTTCTCGGACCACTACCTGGAGGTCCCCTACGATCTCTCGAACGTCTTCTTCATCGCGACCGCAAACAGTCTCTCGACGATCCCGGCGCCGCTCCTCGACCGGATGGAGGTCATCGAGATCTCGGGCTACACGAAGAAAGAGAAGTTTGCGATTGCAAAGGAGCATCTCATCCCGGAGACCCTCGAGGAGCACGGCCTGACCGCGGATCATCTCCGCATCGAGGACGAAACCGTCTCGGCGATCATCGACCGCTACACCCGGGAGGCCGGGGTCCGGACGCTCAAGAAGCAGCTTGCCCGGATCGCCCGGTACGTCTCGGCGAAGGTCGTCTCGGGAGGCGTCGATCTCCCGGTCGTCGTGACGGCCGATATGCTCCCCGAGATCCTCGGCCGGGAGACCGTCCGGCCGGACATGGCGCGGAAGGAGAACCCGCCCGGCGTCGTGACGGGGCTTGCCTGGACGCCGGTCGGCGGGGACATCCTCTTCATCGAGGGGACGTTCATGCCCGGCAAAGGGAAACTGACGCTGACGGGGCAGCTCGGCGACGTGATGAAGGAGTCGGCCCAGATTGCGCTCAGCCTGATCCGCTCACGGCTCGCGACCATCACGACAGGGTTCGACTTCTTCGCAAGCGACATCCACATCCACGTCCCGGCGGGGGCGACCCCGAAGGACGGGCCGTCGGCGGGGGTGACCATCCTGACGGCCCTCGCCTCCCTCGTCACCGGGAGAGCCGTCGACCCGACGCTCGCGATGACCGGCGAGGTGACGCTCTCCGGCGCGGTGCTCCCCGTCGGCGGGATCAAGGAGAAGGTC
>NZ_LFRO01000052.1:0-862 GCF_001512385.1 Methanoculleus sp. DTU007
GTCGAAGACCGTGGCGTTGCCCCGTGCAAACGATTCCGCGGCGAGTATCTTCAGCTCGTCGCCCCAGATGTCGCCGCGCCAGATCGGCACGACCGCCGTTATCCCGTCCGCCTTCAGGTAGTAGGCCATCGCACCGGCCTGGTGGGTGTCCGGCGGCACGAACCGGTAGACGTTGTCACCGGCAATCGCGAGCAACGGCGCTGTGCTCATGGTGCTGATCAGGATGATGCCGTGCTCGTCGGCATACGCCCGGGCCGCCTCGAGCTCGGTGCTGGTACCGAACCCGATGACGATCTTGACGCCCTGTTCATCGAGAGCCTCGAGTTTCTCAAGTGCGACGGCGGGATCGGTCCGTGTATCCTCGAGGATCACCCTGACCCGGTAATCCGACCCGATCGAGGTAAAATAGTCGTTGATATCGCTGACGGCCACCTCAATGGCGGCTTTGCTCTCTTCTCCACCCGCGGCATAGTCGCTGGAGAGCGGCAGAAGGACGCCGACGACGATCTCCGGCACTGCTCCGCCCTGCTCTGCAGGAGTGCTCTGTGTCACTACACCCGCAGGCGAAGACGATCGCCGCGAGAAGAATAAAAACTGAGGCTGGTAAACTCCACTTCATATATTTTCCCTCCGCTGATGTGATCATAATCGTTCTGCTTTGATATCGCAAAGGATTGCGATTAAATGAGGATACAGCAATTTCAGCAGCGTCAGATAGTCGTAATTCTCGTATGAGGGCAGAACCCGGAAGAGATATGTAGTTCAGGATGAAACGGCTGCATCCAGAAGAGAGGGGAGAGAAGAGGGGGTAAAATAGTGGGCTGTTCCAAAGAAGGGTTACTCCCCCTTATCGAGCAGGTCC
>NZ_LFRO01000052.1:906-14530 GCF_001512385.1 Methanoculleus sp. DTU007
CCCTCCGGGACCTCTGCAGTCTCGGCCGTGGCGCCGAGGTACTCGGCGGCCTGCTTGACGACGCTAGAGAGCTCGAACGGGAAGATGATCTTCGTCGCCTGGCCTTCGGCCATCTGCTTTAGAGCATCGAGAGAGAGGACCGTGATTGCCCGCTTATCAAGCGGTCGGGCCCCGACCGAGAGGATCCGCAACCCCTGGGCTTCCCCTTGCGCCTGCAGGATACGCGACATCCGCTCGCCCTCGGCCCGGAGGATCTTGCTCTGCCGCTCACCCTCGGCCTCCAGGATGATGCTCTGTCGATGCCCTTCGGACCTGAGGATCGCCGCACGCTTCTCGCCGTCGGCACGAAGGATCGCGGCGCGCCGCTCACGCTCGGCCGCGGTCTGCTCGGTCATCGCCTGCTTGACCGCACCCACCGGGTCGACCTCCTTGATCTCCACCCGCTCGACCTTGACACCCCAGGCATCGGTCTCCCGGTCCAGGATGTCACGGAGACGGGTGTTGATGATGTCCCGGTTGTAGAGGATCTCGTCGAGTTCCATATCGCCGATGATGCCCCTAAGACTCGTCTGCGCCAGCGCCACCGTCGCCGCCCGGTAGTTCGTCACCTCGAAGTAGGCCTTCTCGGGATCGATAACCCGAACGTAAACGATCGCATCCACGTTCGTCGGTGAATTGTCCTTCGTGATCACCTCCTGCCGCGGGACATCCATCACCTCTGTCCGGAGATCGAGTTTCTTGACCACCGTGATCAGCGGGACCACCCACCGGAACCCGGGGTTCATCCTCCCGATGTACCGGCCCAGGCGGATCTGAAGGCCCTGCTCATACGGCTGGATGATCACCACGCCGCGGGCAAAGATGGCGACGATGATGATGATCAGAAAGATTGTAATCAGACCGGTCCACGGAATCTCTCCACCAAAAAGCATCTCATGTAACCTCCCTCACGACAACATGCACCCCTTCGGATCGCACGACGATAACCTTTCGGCCGACCGGGATCACTCCCGATTCAGATCGAGCGCTCCACTCCATGCTCCCGAGCCGCACCTTCCCCGCGAGTGTCTCCGGGTCGACCGGCGCGACCACAGTTCCCTCCAGACCAACGAGTGAGTCCCGCGAGAGGGTCTTTGGTGGTTCGTGGCCGGGCGTGAGACGACCGTAGAGCCATACGGTGATGGAGGCCGCCACGATTGCCGCAAGAACTCCGACAACGAGGGCGATAGGAGAACTGAGAATATCGACACCGAGAAGAAGGAGGATCCCGAGGATGATCAGGACTGTCGCAGGAACCGCAACAAAGAACCCCGGTTGGTAAGCCTCGACCAGGAGCAGCACCGCCCCGAGCACGATGAGAAGCCAGCCGAGAGCGATCCCCTCTACAAGCATGAGGGGGAGTTGACGTTGGGCTATAAAAGTATGCTGAAGGGCCGGCTCAGCCGAGATCCATCACCGGCGTGATCCGGGACGGCACGACCCGCTCAATCTTGAGCGGAACGCCGCCGGGCGTGGCGATCCGGATCAGGAACTTCTCGCCGGGCTCAAGCGGCCGGGAGGGATAGATGACCAGATCGAACCGTTCCCCTGGTTCGAGGAGCGTGTCGTCATCCGCCTCCAGAAACGGGATCGTGTGCCCCATTCGAACAATTGTCCAGTTCCCGGGCCATACCGGCGCACCAGCAGTCCGTTCAAGACGCTCGGCTCCTCCGAGGGTGACGACCTCGACCACGGCACGGCCGATATCGACGCTCCTCATATCACCGATGAAGAGACTGACGCTGCAGGAGACCGCCCCCATCCGTGACGGGTCGGGCCGGTCGCAGAGAAGGTCGACACCGTTGATGGAGCGCTCAGCGAGCGCATACCCGTAGACCCCGCCAGAGAGCATCAGGCATCCTTCATTCTCCTTCACGGCCGAGTAGACAAGGCCCCCCGGTTGATCGAGGGGAGCATTCAGAGCATGAACTACAAGCACAGCAAAGATGACCACCACGATGCAGAGGATCACCCCTTCGAGCACCGAAAGACCGCCGTCTGCCGAATCCATACTGGATCCTCGTCTGCAGGAGATATATACCCCTGCGTTACGCCCCCGGGCCGTACCGGGCGAAGAACGCCGGGGCCCCGAATGAGATCCAGGCACCGGCGACGGCGGCCCGGATGTACTGGAGAGCATACGCGCCAGGAGCGGGATCCGGCGAGATAAGGAGGCCTAGCCCAAACCAGATCGCCCCTATAACCATGATGCCGAAAGCGTAACCCAAGAAGCGAACCGATCCGTCTTCGGCGGAGCAGAGACTCCACCGGTGACGGTCTACGGCAGCGCCTGCTGCAAATCCAAAGAAAAACCCGGATACTGCGAGCGTATCCCAGAGGGAGAGAGGATCGATAGGCTCTCCCGACCGCTCAAGCGCTCCTTCCGACCAGAACGCAGGCACCTCCCAGTCCCCGACGGAAAGAAGAGCGGCAAACGGGATAAGAATAAGGACGATGGAGGCGGCAAACGCCACAAACACCTGCCAGGGAGTGGAGAGCGAGGCGATCCGGCGGGCAACCGGTCTTTCCAGGGTAAGGAACCCGATAAGGATAAGAAAACCGATTATCCAGCCCCCGATAACGTCGGTCGGATAGTGGACCCCAGAGACGATCCGGGACGCGCCGATCAGAAAGATCATCACGAATGCAAAGGCTGATAGCCACCATCTCCGGGCGTCGGCGGCGAGCAAACCCCAGAGCGTCGCAGCACCCAGAGCGTGCCCCGACGGCAGCCCGAACGAGGCCTGGCTCTCGTACGCCCGGATCTCCGGGCTCACCCAGTAGGGGCGGGGGAGATGGAACGCGATCTTGAGAGCCTCATTAAGCCCGCCCGAGATCCCCATGAGGAGACCGAGACGGAGCCCAAGACGCGGGTCCCAGCACCAGTACAGTATCGAGACGACCAGCAGGTAGAACTCAGACCGCCCAAGAAAAGAGAAGACCAGCGCAGGCTCGATGAGCCATGCGGCCTGGGTCTGAAGCATCTCGATGATCGCAATCTGGATATCGGTCATGAGCCGGGTGCATCACCTCAGATATCAACGCTCGCGAGCAGCTGGGGCATCGCCGCTGCAATCCCGTTGATGATGAACTGGATGGCGATAGCAAGGACGATGATCGCCATAAGCTTTGGGACGACCCGCAACCCTGCTTCCCCGATGAGGGCAAAGATCCGGGGTCCGTAGAGCATCCCCACGTATGAGATGCCGAGAGCCACGATGATCCCCGCAAAGACGGCAACCGTGCCGAGAATCCCTTCCGGACCCGAAGCGAGCAGGATCACCGTCGTGATCGTCCCCGGGCCGCACGAGAGCGGAAAGGCCAGCGGGACGATGGAGATGTTCTCCAGGTTCTCGCGCGAGTAGGTCTCACCCTTTGTGCCGAGCATCCCGGTCGCCACACTGACCAGCAGGATACCGCCGGCAATCTGGAACGCCGGGACGGTGATATTGAAGATCGAGAAGACCAGTTGCCCTGTGAGGGCAAAGAAAGCAAGCACGATGAAGGCAATCTTCAGCGAGGTCTCGATGACCCTGGTACGCTCTGCCCGCTCCATCCCCTCGGTGAGCGCCGTGTAAACAGCGATCGTGGAGGCGGGGTTCATAACCGCAGTGATCGACGCGATCGCGACCAGACTAAAACTAAAAAAATTGATGAAATCCGTTATCAGGTCCATACGGGCAGATCACCTTTGAGATTGGCGTATGAGTCGGGGTGTATACGAACCTTACGGTTCACCGTTTGAGCCATTCTCGGGAACATGGACCGCAGGAAACGCATCAAGGAGTTCTCGTGTCAATTCAGCCCCAAGCGAAGGCCGGATAGATTCGAGCCAGAGAAAGAATCCCGCCATGTGAGGCGTCCGCCGGCTCTCGAACTTAAACCCCCCCGTCCGGCTCGGGACCATCTTGAGGTATTCCTTCTTGTTGCGTGTCCGTAAATAAATGATCGGCCGGTACTCTAGAATGTTCACCGCGAGGACAACCTTTGAGAACTGGCTCTGGATAGCATCGGGATCGTATGTCTTTCCTTTGATCCGGATAGGGTACCGCGCATCGAGCATCCTGACGGCGGAGGGATACAACCCGCCGAAGAGGACTTTTTTTACGATCGGCGGGATCTCGTCCGGTGCGCCGAGTTCCCCTACACCCTTCTTCGAGGTGACCGCGGCGATGATGCTCTGCATCCTCTCGTCGTGCAGTTTCTTGTAGTCAAATGGTCGGCGTGGAGGGATATCGTCGATCGATATCAGTTTCTCATGCCGTATCTTGCGGGGCGGGCTTCGTTTGAGGTCCCGGGGGCGGATCAGGGCCTTTAGGTTCTCGCAGGTCGGAGTGGTGAGGAGGACGTTGTCGGGTTCCCGGAGGAGACGGCGGACGACGGCCGTCCGGGAGATGTCGACGGAGGAGATCAGGAGAAACGGGACGGTCGGCTGCCCATAGAGGTAACCGAAGAGTTGCTTTTTGTAGCGGATCTCCGCCTCGAACTCCTTTAGGTCGGCAGGAGAGGTGATGATCTCTCCAAACGTCAGTGCTCCTGTATGGTCGACGAGCACAAGATCGACCTCGGCGAGGTCCTGGCCGTTTCCCCGGACCTTGATATCCCCGATGTTCGAGTAGAACAACCCGTTCTGGCCGAGTTTCGCGCGCCGGACCTTGGACGGCCCGTCGGCGCCGCGGGCCACGACTGAGAGGATAAGGTCGGTCTGCAGCGATAGGTCGAGGATCATCTCATAGGCGATCGCCTCAAACCACCGTCCTTCGGCGGTTCGCATCTCGGGAATATCCTCTGAGAAGAGTTTTTTTCTGTCAGCGGGGCGCAGGTGGCGTAGCGCTCTCATAATGATCGCCCGCGTCGGCTGAAGCGAGCTGAAATTTTTGCCGAGCCACGAAATCATCTGTAACATTCGTTCCACACAGCTTGGGTATTGTTATCGTATTGGGGGACCGGATATGGGTCAGAGCACTTCCTGACAGGAGAGTCTATCATCGAGTGAGTGCTCATAGAGTTTCCGGTCTCCAGAACTATGAAATTACGCATGGTCCCACCCCCCCGCGAGGATCTTCGTTACGCCCGGCCCCACGGTGGACTCCGGGTGAAGCAGGGCCAACCCGGGCAGGAAAAAGAGAGGATTCGGTGCCACGGGGTGAACTTCCGCCCCCGGTGAACTACGTACTCGTAGCGGAACGCCTTGATGACAACCTCTCGCCGATCTCATCGACGCTGACGACCCGGGCAGGGTGGGTTTCGATGAGAGAGCCCGCCCGGTTCCGCCGGAAGTGTCCCACGATCTTGATCAAGACGGGGGTGGCCTGGATCGGGAAACCAAGTACCGCACGGGAAATTGAGAAAATGTCTGCTTCAACGCTCCTCCCTAGCCCCGGCATAAAACCTTTTGATGGCGCAGGGCGATAGATCTTGGAGACAACCATCACCCCACGGGGTTCCGAGGAGAGCATGGGACAGAATAAGATCTATATCATCGGCCACAAGCAGCCCGATACCGATAGTATCTGCAGCGTCATCGGCTACGCCGAGCTTCGCAACCGCGCCGAGCCCGGGAAGTACATCCCCGCCCGATGCGGTGAGGTGAGCCCGGAGACACAGTTCGCGCTCGAGACGTTCAATGTTGAAGCGCCGGTCTATGTCGCGAGCGTCGAGCCCACCGTATCGGATATACCGCTCGATACCCGGAGCGTCCGCCAGGACGTCCCGACGATCGACGTCGCCGCCCTGATGGACACGTACGATATGCGAAACATGCCGATCACGGACGAGAACAACACTCTGGTCGGTCTTGTGAGCGAGTACGGCCTTGCCCGGGCCTATGTCAGAAAGAACCCCCGGGAACAACTCTCGCTCGTTCCGATGCCGCTTGAGACACTCGCCCGTATCCTGGATGCCCAAATAGTCGTCCCGGCGCACGAGATGCTCCAAGAAGGCCGGGTCTACACCGTCATCGACGCCCTGCACGTCACCCTCTCGCGGATGACGCCAAACGACATCGCGATCGTCGGGGACAACGAACCGGCGCAGCTTGCCCTGATATCGGCGGGCGTCGCCGCACTCATCATCGCCGAAGGGGCACCGGTGGGCGAGCGGGTGATCACTGCCGCCCGGGCAAGGGGAGCCTCGATCCTTGTAACGACACTAGATGCATTCAGTGTCGGCAAGATGATCAGCCTCTCTCTACCCGCGAGCATGATCATGGAGACCGATATCCCCATGGTCCGGATGGAGGACTCGCTTGAGTATGCAAAGAGCGTCGTCTCGAACTCCAAGTTCAGGACGGCCTGCGTCGTCGGCGACGGGCAGCAGCACATAGGGCTCATATCCCGGACGACGCTGATGCAGGACGTCCAGAAATCGGTGATCCTCCTCGACCACAACGAGTACTCACAGGCCGTGGACGGGATCGAACAGGCGGACATCCTCGAGATCATCGACCACCACCGGCTCGGAGCAATCTCGACTCTGAAACCGGTGCGGTTCCTCAACGACCCCGTTGGATCGACCTCGACGATCGTCACGAACAAGTTCATCGAGGCCTGCGTGGAGCCCACGCCGTCGACCGCCGGGCTCCTCCTCTCCGGAATCCTCTCGGATACGATGGTGATGAAACTCTCGACGACCACGCCCGCGGACATCCGGGCGGTCGACTACCTCGCGGAGATCACCGGGGTCGACCCTGCCGAGTTCGGGCCGGAACTGATCCGGAAGGGCATGGACCTTGACGCCCTCCCAAAGGAGGAACTCCTCACCCGGGACATGAAGCGCTACAACCTCTTTGGGAAGAGCATCATGGTCTCGCAGGTGATGGCGTCGTCGTTTGCCTTCGCAGAGACCCATGCCGATGAGATCCGGACGGAACTCGAGCACCTGCGGACGACGCTGGGGGTCGATTGCTTCTTTGCCCTCTTCACCAACGTCTTTGCGAACGCAAGCGACCTCTTTGCAGCCGGCGACGAGGCCTGCATCGCCAAACTGGACCTGCGGGACCAGCCCGTTCGACTCGAGGGCGTCATGTCCCGGAAAAAAGATTTTATTCCGAAGTTCGGGCAGATGTTCCGGCAGCTCTAGCCGCCGGAAGGGATCACTCCTTCTTTTTGAGCACCCCGGCAGCATAGCGGGCGAGAGGATAGATGCCATCGGTCGAGGGGTGGACCTCGACGATATCATCAAAGTCGTCGACGGTGATCCCACGCTTCATCAGGTAGCCGAGGTAGGAGAGGAGAGCCGAAGCGCCGGGGGCAGCTGCGGCGGCCCCGATGAGCCGGCCGCTTTCGGGATCGACCCGGACCTGGGCAAACCCTGCCCAGCCGCCGGGAACATCCCAGAACGATCCGGGACCGGCGGGGGCGGGTGCCGAGAGAGTGACGCAGCCGTCGCTGGATCCGGCCGTAGCGAACGCGTAGTCGTAGCGGAGACTCAACGCCTGGGGGATCCCGGAGTAGTCCATGACCGTATCGTTGCCGAGGATGTTCTCGGCCGCAACCACGCCCTCCCGCCGTGCCGCAGGGGTGAGATACGGCGGGCCGATAACATCGCCGGCGGCATAGACTCCCGGCACACTCGTCCGCATCCGTGAATCAACGATAACGGAGCCGTCCGGACGCTTATCAAGGCCCTGGAGCGATTCCGAACGCGGGACGAGCCCGGTGGCAAGTAGGACGGCATCGGCGGCCAGTTCTTCTCCGTCGGCGAGGAGGACCGATCGGACCCGGCTCCCGCCCTCGATACTCCGTGGAGCAGTATGTTCACGGATGCCGACCCCGGCAAGGTCACGCAGCACTGCGGAGCGCATCTTTTGGTCGAGATCGCAGAGCAGCCCGCGCCGGGCGACGATCTCGACGTCCGATCCAAACGCCCGGAATATGTGGGCAAACTCCGCCGCCACCACTCCACCGCCGATGATGACCAGGCGCCGGGGAAGATCGGGCATTGCAGAGAGTGTCTGGTAGGTATAGACGCCCGAGAGGCTGGTGCCGGGGATATCGGGGATTGCCGCGCGCGACCCGGTGGCCGCGAGAACCGCGTCAGCCCGGATCTCCTCGTCGTCGATGAAGACCCGGTCACCCTCCAGCCGGGCCTCGGCGCCGTAGACGATCTCGACTCCCGCCCGGCGGGTCTCGGCTTCGAGGACCGAGGAGAGTTTCTCCTGGATCTCGCTCATCCTCCGTTTGAGCATAGGGTAGGAGAGGGTCGGGACCGAGTCGAGGATACCGAGGTCTTTTTGTGTTTGGGCGTACTCAAGGAGCCTTGCTACGTCGTTTAAGGCACAGACAGTCATGCAGCGATCATGGAGACACTGCCCCCCTATCTTGCGCTGCTCGATGAGCCGGACCTCCTTGCCGGCCTGTGCAAGGCGCATCGCACCGAGCCTTCCCGCGGGTCCGCCGCCGATGACAACGAACATAACCAATCCTTACAGAAATTCGACGCCCTCGTCCATCGGCATCGAGAGAATCTCGCCGGTGAACCCATTGACCTCAACGATCTTACTTCCACCCCGCACCTGCCAGACCGGCACGTAAACCACCTCAAGATCGACTTTGATATCGTTCCGGTCGGGTTTGAGGGTCTTTTCCTCGTAAAAGATCGCATCCCCCTTTTCGTAGCGGAACCGCACCCGCTGGGTGAGTCGATCGACGACATCGCGGATAATCTGCTCCTCCACATCCTCCCGCAGGAGCCGGGCAGGCACTATCTCGGAACCAAACGGGACCGGAATGCGCTTGATGTCCCGGGGATCAATCTCCATCTTGAGCCCGTTGATGGCGTTGATGGCACCGGATCCTTCGGACTCAAAAGATACCAGCCGATCCTTCACCTCACGCTCGCCGGTGCTCGTATAATGGTAATTCCAGTACGGGATGAACCGGCACTTCGCCGACCCGTGCAACCCGGCGATGCCGCAGGCACGCTTTTCGGTGACCTGGAGGGGGAGGTGAGGCAACATGGGCCCCTCCTCCGGCTCCTCTCCCCCGACTGCAGGGGCAGTCTCCTCCGGCCGGGCCTGCTGCACCGGCGCAGCCAGCACAGGATGGTCGAAGTCGAGGACCAGGCTCTCTCCGAGCACCTCCGCAAGAACAGCCTCTCCCGCGTATCGGGCGAACTCTTCCGGACCCCACTGGATGCAGTCCTCTGTCCGAACCGCCGGATTGAGGGTGAAGAGCAGTTTCAGGCAGACCGGGTCTTCATCCCCGGTGTAGAGATGATATGTCATCGAATCAAAGTACTCGATCATCTCAGGGTCATCAGAGCAGAGCACCACCAGAGGGGCCCCGTTTCCAACAGCAGAGAAATCCAGTTCCGGCGGCACCTCGAGGTCCTTGATCTCGTAGGAGGCCGCAGCGAGGATCCGCTTCAGTACGTTCCGGGCTTTTTCCCGGGTCCCACTCTCCATTCATCGTACAATATTGCAGGGAGATAGAACAAGTTTTCCCTTTCAAGCCGGTCCGCAGGATAAAGGTTGTACATGACCGATAATCAAAAGCGACGGGAGATGCCCTGGAAAGGGATTTGGAGATTCAAAGGCATCTATTTACACCGAAACTGAGTGGTGGGAGGTGCCCCTGGCCGCTCACTCGGTCTCCGGTGAGAACCGCCGTGGTTCCGCCAAACTCCAGTCCACCGGATTCTCTATCGATGCACCGCACGCGCCGGCCAGGCAGCATACCTGGGATGCCGACCCGGCATCCGGGGGATACAAAATAGGCAACCCTTTTTCACCTGACAGGCAAGAGATCTGGTAATGCATGTCCCCCTGAAGTTCACCAATCACCGCATCGAGGAGTACGCGCTCAGGGTGACCTACCGCCCGGAGGAAGACTCCGGGATGATCATCTACAACCTCTCGCTCATCGAGAGCCGCGACCTCGAATTTGCGCTTGCCACGATAAAAGAGGCACACCAGGCAGGTATCACCATCAGCGACCGGATCCGAGTCGCAGAGCCGGGGGAGCAGATCGGCGGCTACATCGTGCCCGACGGTCGGCACGCCATCTGCACAATGTGCAGCATCACGCTCGATGCCCTCCTCCTCCAGCGCGGCATCCCGCTCAACCCGATCGGGGGTGGGATCGTCGAGGTCATCGGGAGGGTACCCCAGCGGTTCACGAGCATGATCCTCTACCGCGACACCACGCTCGATCCCCTTGAGGTCCTGATCTCCCAGGAGGCCACATCGATCCTCGGCGTCATGCACCACGGGAGCGGCAACATCCTTGCAAACATACGCGAGTGCCACATGGAGGCAGAATCGCTCATGGAGACGGTGCTCGACGAACTCGCAGCCATAGGGTTCTCCGGCATCCTGGATATCGGCGCCCCGAACGTCCCGCTGCTCGGCGTCCCGGTGAGCCCGCAGTATGTGGGCGTGGCAATCGTCGGGGGCACGAACGCGATGGCGGCCGTACGGGAGGCAGGGCGGCCGGTCGTGACCAAGGCGCTCAAAGGCCTGATCGATATCCGGGATATGGGCTACCTGGACGATTACTGACCCGTAGCCCTCGCCCATTCCGTGACGCTGGTGATGTGCCGCCGAACAAACGAGACAAGCCCCGCGGACTCCGAGTAGAGGGCCGAAGGCTGCTCGTCGCTCGACCCCGTCCTCGTCCAGAGGAGCGCCCGGGCATTGTCCACCAGGAAGACACCAGAACCCTCGTAGGGTAGCGGTTTTCCGGGTACAGAACAGGTCTCGCGCAGTTTGGCGAGGGGAAGGCCATGAACCCTGAATCGGAACGGCTGCTCGCCCTCCCAGCACTCGGTGATGATATCGATCTGCGCGGAGTCGGGGACCGTATCCAGCAGTGCGAGGACACCCTCACGGAGGAGGTCCCATGTCGCGAGCACCTCCACACTCCGTTCTGCGCTCTGAAACATCTCGGCAAGGTGGGTTCTGATGTTCTCCTCGCCATAGATGGTCCAGACCAGTTCCCGGTTGCCGCGCCCCTCCCGCTCTTTCTCCCGATAGATCGTATCAAGGGCAGCCCGGGCGCTCTCCGCATCTCTCTCGATCCGGATCATCAGGTTGCGGACTCCACGGTCAGGCGGGACCGCATCGAACCGCTTTGGCGTGGTGTGGGAGACGTTGACCAGTTCCTTCTGGATAAGCCTATCGAGGACCGGGTAGACAGAAGCGCGTGGAACCCCGGAGGCCTCATGGATCTCTGTTGCGGTTGCACCGGTCATTCTGAGTAGTCCAATGTATACAAGGGCCTCATATCTTGTAAGACCCAGAGATTTCAGAGATTCAACCAGATCGTTTGGAACACCCCAGGCTGTCCTCATGCCATTAAACATATACGTTCAAACAATAAATGTTGTTGCTAAAATAACAACAAGGTGAAGAGATGCGTTGGCACTACATTCCGGTATTGATGCTTCTGCTGGCGTTCCTGGCCATGCCGGGCGCGGCGCAGGGCGTTAAATACCTCTACGGGAGTCCAGATCTATCAGCAACGATTGCCGGTACGAATGAGTTCGCACCGGGCGCTGAGACCGGTCTGACCGTTGTCATATCAAACAGCGGCCTGAATACTCACAAGATCGTCGGATCATCACTCGTCACCCCCGATGATCAGCCGAATACTGCAAAACTGGTCACTGCAGCGCTCAAGAGCGGGGATGCCCCATTCACCATCAAGACCGATCCGCAGTTCTTAAGCGACATCAGGGGCGGCGCCGCCGCGACCGCCACCTTCAACGTGAAGGTGAAAGACTCTGCAGAGCCGGGCACCTACGTGCTGCCCCTTGAGTTGACCTACACGTATCTGCGCGAGGCGGAAGAGTACGGAAGCGACCTTCTCCGGTACAATTACCAGAAGAAGACCGTGACCCTGCCACTTGAGGTGCGGGTGACACCCGATCTCCAGGTCGAGGTCCTCGATATACGCAC
Organism: Methanoculleus sp. DTU007; assembly: GCF_001512385.1. NCBI lineage: Archaea > Methanobacteriati > Methanobacteriota > Methanomicrobia > Methanomicrobiales > Methanomicrobiaceae > Methanoculleus > Methanoculleus sp. DTU007. Next base: position 12,845 of record NZ_LFRO01000052.1, read on the forward strand.
CGAGTCGCTGAATGTCGGCACGGAGGGCTACGTCTACCTGACCCTGCGGAACGCCGGGCACGATACTGCGAACAACGCTATCGCGAAGATCACAAGAAACGGCGCAAGCCCGCTCATTCCCACCGACGGCAGCGCTTATATCGGGAGGTTCGAGCCCGGAGATACGGTTGATGTAAAGTTCAAGGTATCGGTCGCAAACAGCGCCGAACCGCAGTCCTATCCGCTCGATGTCGCGGTCACCTACGAGGACTACGAAGGGGACACCGTAACCTCCCGGTCGACAACGATCGGTCTGCCCGTCGGCGGCAAGATCGCCTTTGAGATAGTCTCACCGAAATTGACCCTCAGTCCGGGCAGCAAGGGAGTCCTCGAGGTTACGTACAAGAACACCGGAGACGCACCGGTCTACAACGCACAGGCCCGGATCAGTGCCGTCGATCCTTTCACCAGCAGTGACGACACCGCCTACCTCGGCGACCTTGCCCCGGGTGAGACCGCGACGGCACGGTTCGAGGTGAACATCGATGGTGACGCCACCGTGAAAGAGTACGGTATCGACTCCGAGATCCGTTACCGCGACGCTCTCGACAACAGCAAGATCTCGGACACCATGAAGGTGACCGTCGCGCTCAAACCGCGGGAAGGCACTATATTTACAAATCCGGTCTTCCTGATCGTTATTGCGGCTGTCATCATCGGAGCTGGGTATTATATATTTGTGTACCGTAAGAAGAGGTGATGAACGGGTACTGGAACGGGCCTAAACCGGAGCCGCAGGTGAGAACGATCGAAGAGATGCGAGAGGTTCTTGCTGACCCCGGCTGCACCTCCGATCAACCCCTCTATTTTATGTACCGGGATCTCGCCAGAAACGAGAGCGATCGGGAGTGGCTCCGGCAGCACCACGTCCGTTACGATATCACCGTCATTCCTGCCCGGACCCTCTGCGGGGAATATGTCAAGACAAAGGGGCACTACCATACCGAGAACCCTGCAGGGGCACCTTACCCGGAGATCTACGAGGTGCTTTTGGGGACCGGGCACTTCCTCCTCCAGACCAGGAACGCCGACGATGTGGTGATGATCGAGGGCACCCCCGGTGACAAGATCCTGATCCCGCCGGGATACGGCCATGTGACCATCAATCCGGGGACGGAGGATCTCGTGATGGCAAACCTCGTCTCATCGGAGTTCGCAAGCGACTACGGTCCCTATGCAGACCTGCAGGGCGCCGCCTACTACGAGATGGAGGGTGGAGCGCTCGTGAAGAACCCGCGCTATCCCGATGCTCCCCCGGTGCGTTACTGCAGCCCGGTGGAGGTCCCTGATCTTGGGATCGAGAAGGGAGTCGGGCTCTACGACCTGATCGGGCGGCCCCGGTCGGTCGCGTTCTTAAACCACCCCGAGCAGTTTGCGGAGATCTTCGCCGACGTGACCGGCGGATGCCTGGTGATGAGGTAGAGGGAAAACGGACGGTTTTCCCATCCTCCATTAATCCAATTTAGTTGCCGCCCGGAGATCCCAGATGTTCTGGATTTGAGAATAGTGCTCTGAGTGATGTTCTTCAGTTTTAGGATTGTTAAGCCTGGTAGTACATTTACATCTCAAATTTGACCCCTTTGACGACATGATGAACCCCGTGCACGGATTTCATGGGGATATCACAAATGGGGGTGGGGTTTCAGG
>NZ_LFRO01000016.1:0-11638 GCF_001512385.1 Methanoculleus sp. DTU007
GGGGGGACCAGCACCCCCTGCTCTTCCCTGGTGGAGCACCACGTGGTATTCGGAGGTGAGGAGAAGCTCCGGGACCTGATCCGCGCGAGCACTGAGTTGATGGACGGAGAACTCTATGCGGTCATAAACGGCTGCGTCCCGTCGCTGATCGGGGACGACGTNNCTGTCGTCAAGGAGTTCCGCGAGAAGAATGATATCTTCTTCGTGCGGTCCTCCGGGTTTGCCGGAAATTCGTACGAAGGCTATGAGCTCTTCTTCGAGGGGTTGATAGAGGATCTTCTCAAACCTGCGGAGAAGATCCGGCCAAAGACGGTGAACGTATTCGGTATCGTCCCATACCAGCATGTCTTCTGGAAAGGCGATGCGCGGACCATTAAGAACCTTCTCGCCGAGATCGGGATAACGGCCAATGTCTTCCTCGCGGAATTCGACGGGGCGGCTCAGCTGCGTGACATTCCTGCTGCAGAGTACAACATCGTGCTCTCCACCTGGAACGGCCACCGGACGGCGAAACTCCTGAAAGAGAAGTTCGGCACACCGTACCTGACCTTCCCTTCGGTCCCCGTGGGGCCGAAGCAGACTGCGGAGTTTCTGCGCAGGGTGGCAAAGGTCTTCGATATATCGGAAGAGGTTGTCGAGCGCGTGATCGCGCGGGAAGAGCGGCGGGTGTACCGGTTCATCGAATACGGAGGCGATGCCCACATGCTTGTCCGGCCGCACCCGTTCTTTGCGGTTGCGGCGGATTCGGGGACTGCGATCGGCATCTCGCGCTTCCTCATCAATGAGCTTGGCTACCTGCCGGATATCGTCCAGATCACCGACGACCCGCCCGAGGAGGTGCGTGACGAGATTGTCAGGTGGCTCACAGAAGACCTTGAAACCCCTCTCAAACCGGAGGTGGTCTTCGAGACAGATGCGCATCTTATACGGCAGAACTTGTTGGGAAGATCGTTCCTGTTCCTGTTTGCAAGTTCCCTCGAAGCCCCTATTGCTCTCGCGGAGTGGGGCGCGCTCCCCATCACCGTCGCGTTCCCTGCATTGAACCGGCTCGTCCTGAATCGGACCTACGCCGGGTTCGACGGAGCCTTGACCCTGTTTGAAGAGATCATCAGTTCGTTTGTCGGGCCTCTGTGACGGAGATTTCCGTCCTTTTTTTGGGAACGCCGTCGACGAGTGTGGACGATCGTCGAACGCACCGGTGCAGCAATAGAGAGCCCGGAGTTGAGGTCTCCCGCGTGAAAAATGGTGTCAGGGTCGGTCCACGGAGGGACAGAGGAGGATGTTTAAGGGGTTATATCGAGACGCATAGGCGGCCGCATCATGCGGTTATCACCTCCGGCTCCGGGACGTTCAGTCCGTACAGGCTCTGGCGGGCGTCGATGAAATAGTGCCGCTCTATAAGTATCCCTTCTTCTTTGAGTCTGTTCAGAGCGTATCTCACGGTGCGCGCCGGCAGAGAGGTCTCGCGGATCAGATCTTTCTGGGTGAACTGACCGCCTGTTTCGAGAACCTTGTACACGAGTTTTGCCGACGGCGGGAGGTGTCCGATCTTTGCCAGTCTCTTCTCATTCACGTCAGTTTCGTTGACAAAAACGATCCCTCATAGTGGAATCACCATACTCATGTTGTGGTTCACAATTGTTAACTTTTTCGATTGTCCCTGCGATGGATTCGATGGTCAATCGTAGTGATGTGATTGGGGATAGGGGCAATTTATACCATATAACAACAAAAAAGTCAAAAATTGACGATATCGGTGCGTGGATCGCCCGGGCGCTGTATGCTTCGGAAGAGATGTCAGCGATTCTCGCCGTGCAGTTATTGCGCGATTGTGGCTATAGGTTGTTATTGATGCAGCAGGAAGCCCTGCCCTGAAAGGCGGAGTAGCTCACGTATGAATCGCCGTATCTGCCCGATATTGGGATGAAGACGTCAAAAACCCACACCGGCGCATCATTCGAGGATCGTCAACTCGAACCTGCCTTCCATGCAGGCGGCGGCAAAATCAAGGAAATCCCTCATGTTTTCAGACATCTCCGATGAGAGCGAGGGCGAGACGTAGACGATGATATGCGGTCTTGCTGTCTTCTTCTTTAACTCCAGGTACAGGTCCCTGAAGATGGCGAGGACCGTCCTGAAGTTCACCCGCTTGATGATCCGGATGTGGCCGATGCCTTCCGAATCGATCAGAACCCGATAATTCGGCGTCTTTCTGAAGAATGGGTTTCCTGACTGCATATCCTTCTGCCTTATCTTCGCCTGTTCTTCCGCCCCCACAAAGCATCTGTGAACTGATGGTACTGGACGCACGTAGACCGAGCCGATCAGGGTGGGCCGGAACACCTCAATGATGCTGCAGATGTGGGAGACAGCATGATTCGGCGCGACCGTCGATGTACCGACGCTCTCTTTCCCATGGATGGCTGCTTCCCTCTCTCCTCCCGCAGGATCACCTCCACCCATGGGGCGGGAAACCATTTATGCTCAGGCGATTCAGCAAACATTGACGGGAATATTCGGACATTTTCCTGAATGCGGCAAATGTTGCGGAACGCCCTCTCATCGTTTCGGCTGCTCCCGCTAGAGCTCCTTCTGGTACATCACGACATCGAGGACCTTCCCCGCTATCTCTCCGACGTTCCGGAGGTGAGCGCATCGGGAATAACCCGCCGCCTCAAATAGCCTGGTGCTCGCATGGTTCTCACCCGTGACTGTTCCCAGGATCACACGTATCCCTGCCCTCCTCGCGTGATCCTCAAGGAAAGAGAGAGCGATCTTCCCGATCCCCCTACCGGTATGCTCCGGCTTTAAGTAGATCGAGATCTCCACAGTTCTGTCATATGCCCGCAAATTTTTGTACCTGCGCACCCCGCAATATCCCTGGATTTCTTCACCGTCCAGGATCAGGTACGCCCGATAGACCTGATCGCCCGGCGGGTAGTCCTTGCTCAACTCCGCCGGGGTGATATCCCCGTCGTGAAACGTCGCGGTCGTGTGATGGCTATAATAGTTGTAAATCTCTGCAATGACCGGGAGATCGCCTTTCCGGGCCAACTGAAATTTTATTGCCGTCTCTCTCACCGCCTCTGGTCTGTATGATCCCGATATGTTTATGCGATATTCACCGGGATTTCTGCTGCAAACCTCACGATGGTTCGTCCGTATCCCGCCGGGGTTTTGCAGCAGTAATCCCGGGCCTGTATGTATCGGTATCAGCGCCCGCGGTACCGGAGCGTCTCGCTTTTGCTGAGGAGGTGGACGTCAAGCCCCGGCATCGCCTCGCCGAGCCCACGGGATGCGCCGGCGATTGCCGCCGGGTCGTCGTAGTGGTTCACCGCTTCCACGATCGCTCTTGCCATCCGTTCCGGGTTGGACGACTTGAAGATGCCCGAGCCCACAAAGACCCCGTCGGCGCCGAGCTGCATCATCAGCGCCGCGTCGGCAGGCGTTGCAATCCCGCCGGCCGAGAAGTTCACCACCGGGAGCCGGCCGCGCTCTGCGCACTCGATGACCAGGTCCGCCGGCGCTTCTATCTCGCGAGCACGGTTGATCAACTCCTGCTCGCTCATCCCCTGCAGGAGCCGGATCTCGCCCATGATCGCACGCATGTGCCGGACAGCCTCGACGACGTTGCCGGTGCCGGCCTCGCCCTTTGTCCGGATCATCGCCGCTCCCTCATCGATCCGTCGGAGGGCTTCGCCGAGGTTTCGGGCTCCGCAGACGAACGGGACAGAGAACCGCTTCTTCTCGATGTGGTACTCCTCGTCGGCAGGCGTGAGAACCTCGCTCTCGTCGATCATATCGACGCCGAGCGCCTCGAGTACCTGCGCCTCGACGAAATGGCCGATCCGTACCTTGCCCATCACCGGGATCGAGACCGCATCGATGATCTCCACGATCTTCTCCGGATCGGCCATCCGGGCCACGCCGCCTGCCGCCCGGATGTCGGCAGGGACGCGTTCGAGCGCCATCACCGCAACGGCACCCGCCTCCTCTGCAATTCGTGCCTGTTCGGCGTTCACGACATCCATGATGACGCCGCCTTTCTGCATCGACGCAAACCCTCTCTTCAGGAGTTCGGTACCGGACCTGAGATCTTTTAAGTCCATTTTTTCTCCTTCCCGGGATCTCGCTCAACCCGGTGCCCGAATGCCGGAGACGGGTCCCTGATGAGCGTATCCTCTGTCTTGAGCAAGGGTGTGTTTCGTAAGGTTTTAAATATATTCACAATTGTGAATTTTCTCTCCTCTCCAGTCCGACCGGCGAGTCGTCCGTACGGCTCATTCGTGGATGTTGCCCGTCATCGCGCATATTGCGGCAAATTTTGTCCATTTCTGTCGAAATAAATTCTTCCGGCACGTACCCGGGTATAGTTCACGGATGTGAACAAAATAAGAGAGATGGGCCAGTATCGTCCGGCTGGGCATTGGAAAACCCATGTTACAGCACAGCACCCCGCCCGCTCGTTCTGCACCCTCTCCGCCATGAACCGGCACTCCGTTGCCTGGCGGAGAGTATCATTGCCGCACAAACTCCGGGAACGGTGCCCATGCGGCCCTCTTTCCCGGATTATGTCCCGGAGGGCATGTCGGCTGCCTTCATCTCCAGGATGTTCTTCTCACGCAACTTCCGCCGCACACCCGTGAACGACTGTACCTGATATGATCACTCTTCTGCACAGAGCATACGGGAGATTCCTGAACTTGGGGAAGGGGTGTCGACGAATACCGCGAAGACCCCCTGGTGCAGAAGGCAGCAGCGGGGGCGTTCACTCGCCGGCGGCCGCCTGTGACGCGCCGCGGACCCGCTCCCACCCGGTGTAGATGTTCATCTTTCTGCTCCGGACGAACCCGACGATCGTGAGCCCGCCGGCCTTTGCGGCCTCGACGGCGGTGGTGGTCGTCGCCCCCCGCGAGACGATCACAGGGATGTTTGCGACCAGGCACTTCCTGACCATCTCGGAGGATATCCGTCCGGAACTGACCGCAAACGTCCGCGAAAGATCGATCCCGGCAAGAAGCCCGTGGCCGATGACCCGATCGAGCGCGTTGTGCCGGCCGATATCCGCGGCGATCAGAATCGCCTTCCCCTCTCCGTCGAAGAGCCCGACGAGGTGGATGCCGCCGGTGATCCTGTGGAGATCCGAATCGAGCGTCTCTTTCGTCGCCGCCCGGATCGTCTCGGGCGCGAGTGTGAGATCGGAGCGGATCGCAGGAAGGCGCCCGGCGTCGAGGAACGACGCGGTCCCGCCGCACCCGGAGAGGACGGTCTTGTGCGAGGTGAGGATCGAGAACGGGTTCTTTGTGAGGACACTTGCGGTATTCCCCTCGATCCGGATCGACTCGATCTCATCGAGTTCCCGGACGATCCGTTCCGTGTAGAGGTACCCCACGACGAACTCCCGGAGCATCACCGGGCTTGTCATGGCGGTGAGGGCGTGGCGCCCGTTGACGGTCACGGAGAGAGGCATCTCCTCGACGACGGGGTGAGTCGCGGCGACGAACGACTCGTCGTCGACTTTGACGATCGGCAGTTCCCGGTAGAGCATCAGATCGCCCTCCGGGAGATCTCTTCAACGGTGGCTATCAACGTATCAATCTCCTCTGTTGTGGTGTAGATGTAGGTGCTCGCCCGCACCGTCCCGTCCGGGAGACCGAGGTGCTCCATCAGCGGCTGGCAGCAGTGGTGCCCCGACCGGACCAGAACGGCGGACGCCTCGTCGAGGATCTGGGCCACCTCGTGCGGGTGCATCCCCTCGACCGTGAACGAGACGACGCCGATCCGATCGGTCCCGGCATCCAGGCCCGCGACCGTAACGCCGTCGAGCGCCGCAAGCCCGTCGATGAGCCGGGCGGTGAGCCGCTCCTCGTGCCGCCGGACGGCGTCCATCCCGATCTCCCGGAGATATGCCGCCGCCCGGGCAAGCCCGATGGTGCCGGCGACCGGCGGCGTCCCCGCCTCGTATCGCTCTTCACCGGGAGCAAGGGTGTAGCCGTCGGACGACGCGCTCTCGATCGAACCGCCCCCGACATGGAGCGGTTCGAGATCCGGCCGGCGCATCCAGAGCCCGCCCGTCCCGGTGGGCCCAAGCATCTTATGGCCCGAGAAGCAGAAGTAGTCGCACCCGATGGCGGCGACGTCGACCGGGATGTGCGGGGTCGACTGGGCTCCGTCGACGAGGAACTTTGCGCCCCGGTCGCGGCAGATCCCGGCGATCTCCCGGACGGGGAGGACGGTGCCGAGGACATTTGAGGCGTGGGTGACGGCGACGAGCCGGGTCTCGTCGCGGATGGCCCCCTCCAGATCGGCTATCTCGAGGCCGCCATCGGAATTCGGCCGAACGATATCCACCGCGACTCCACGTTCTCGGAGCCGGAGCCAGGGTAGGAGGTTTGAGTGGTGCTCGAGGAGCGTCGTCACCACCCGGTCGCCCTTCTTCCAGTCGAGGCCGGCGGCGACCGCTCCGATCGCCTCGGTAGTGTTTCTGGTGATCGTAAGGGTGCCGCCCTCGCCCCCAATGAACGACTTTATGGCGTCGTGGGCGTCCCGGTAGCGGTGGGTGGCGACATTGGCGAGCCGGTGGACGCCCCGCCCGACGTTTGCGCGGTAACGAAGGTCGTACTCGACCATCGCCTGGACCACAGGCTTTGGGGTGAGGGATGTTGCGGCGCTGTCTAAGTAGATGAGGTCCCGTGTGATGGGGAAGTCCGTTCTACAGTCTTCGATCCTCATAGGACCTCATCCATACTCCCACTCCGGTACCCGGCAAGGTCCAGGGCGACGTAGGTAAAACCGATCTTTCGGAGGGCCGCCGTCACATCATCCCGCATGGAAAAGAGCCGCTCCATCTCCTCGGGCGGCACCTCGATCCGGGCGACGTCACCGTGAAGGCGGACCCGCACCTGGGAAAATCCCCGATCATGCAGTGCATCCTCGGCCGCCTCGATCCGGGCGAGCGCCTCCTCTGTGATCTCGGTCCCATAGGGGAGGCGGGTGGCAAGGCAGGCCGCCGATGGTTTGCTCCAGAGCGATAGTCCGCACTCATGGGCGATTCTCCGGACATCGTCTTTCGTCGCACACGCATCGGCGAGGGGGTGCGAGATCCCCTCCTCGTCGCCTGCGGCAAGCCCCGGCCGGTAGGTCCCGAGGTCGGAGAGGTTCGTCCCGTCCGCGACCGTGCCGATCCCTTCCCGCCGGGCCAGATCTTTGAGCAGGCGGGCCGATGCCTTCTTGCAGGTGTAGCAGCGGTCGGGCCGATTCGCCCGGAAGGCCTCATCCTCAAGAATCGGGAACGCCACGACCTCCAGGGGAAGGTCCAGCCGGGCTGCGGTCTTTCGCGCCGCCTCGACCTCTCGCCGGGGGATGAGCGGCGAGTCAAGGAGGACGCACCGGACCCGCTCCTTCCCGAGCGCGCGGACGGCCAGTGCGGCGAGGAGCGAACTGTCGACGCCTCCGGAGTATGCGATAAGCAAAGGACCCTTCTCCTTGAGGGCCTCGATGACCGCTTCTTTGCTGCACCTGGAGTTCATCGGTATCGTTCTCCTTATGCTTCTGTATCGCACAGTTCGCCGAGCTGGTTCTCTTCGCGGATCTGCGTGCATATCTCACATATCCGGGAGGCGAGGTCGTCCACCTGGCCGGCCTTGAGGTCCTGCGCAAGCCGGTTGATTGCCTCCTTTACCTCGCCTTCAAAGACGATCCGGTAGCCCCGCTTCCCGGTGCGGTACTGGGAGATCGCTGAGGGTGTCATCTCAAGGAGGCGGGCGGCCTCGAGCTGCGAGACGCCCATGTTAATTAGTTCTTCTGCGATCGCCGCACGGATTGCGGGCAGCACATTCCATACAATTAACTGGCAGGGGAGTTTCATTAATACCACAATGTTTAATGGTTTTGGAGTGGATCTAACAATGATGTTAACAATTGTTAATTTTGACTTCAGGGATGAAATACCTTTGCGTAGAGCCGGGGTGCAGCATGAATACTACGGTTAATCGGAGATCACGGCTGGTCTATATGGACCACGCGGCGACGACCCCGGTCCGGCCGGAGGTCATCGAAGAGATGCTCCCCTGCTTTACGGAGCGGTTCGGGAACCCCTCCTCCGTCTACGCCCTCGCCCGCGAGGCGCGGGTGACACTGGAGAAGGCGCGGAGACAGGTGGCGGATGCGATCGGCGCAAACCCCAAGGAGATCTATTTCACCTCCGGGGGAACCGAGGCCGACAACTGGGCTATCAAGGGGGTTGCAGCCGCAAACAGAAAGAAAGGCGATCATATCATCACCTCCGCGATCGAGCACCACGCCGTCATCCACACCTGCCAGAGCCTTGAGAAGCAGGGCTACCGGGTCACCTACCTCCCTGTCGACGAGTTCGGCCGGGTTGACCCTGCCTCGGTCGAGGAGGCGATCACCGACAAAACCATCCTCGTCTCGGTGATGACGGCAAACAACGAGATCGGGACGATCCAGCCGGTCGCCGAGATCGCGAAAGTTGCTCACGACCACGGCGTTCCTTTCCATACCGACGCCGTCCAGGCGATCGGGGCGATACCGATCGACGTTGACAACATGGGGATCGACCTCCTCTCGCTCTCGGGTCACAAGTTCGGCGGCCCGAAGGGGACGGGGGCGCTCTATATCCGGGATAAGACCCGGATCGGGACGTTCATGGACGGCGGGGCGCAGGAACGGGGAAGACGGGCCGGGACCGAGAACGTTCCGGGGATCGTGGGGCTCGGAAAGGCTATCGAACTAGCCGTCGCCGAGATGCCTGAGAAGTCCCCAAGGCTTGCCGCGATGCGAGACCGACTGATCAAGGGAATCCTCGAGACCATCCCGGAGACCCGCTTAAACGGTCACCCTACCGAGCGGCTCCCGAACAACGTGAACGTCGCCTTCCGCTACGTCGAGGGCGAATCGCTCCTCCTTATGCTCGATGCACTCGGGATCGCCGCCTCGACGGGGAGCGCCTGCACATCGGCATCGCTTGAGCCCTCGCATGTTCTTGTGGCCTGCGGTCTTCCGCACGAGGAGGCGCACGGCTCCCTCCGGCTCACCCTCGGCTCCCGGAATACCGAGGAGGACGTCGACTACGTCCTCGAGGTCCTGCCCCGGGTGATCGAGCGCCTGCGCAGGATGTCCCCCCTGAGCCCTGAACGATATGCGTGATCATCATGTACAGCGAACGGGTCATGGACCATTTTATGAACCCCCGGAACATGGGGGAGATCCCGGATGCGGACGGTGTCGGTGAGGTCGGGAACCCTGCCTGCGGCGACATCATGCGGATAACCCTCCGGATCGAAGGGGATAGGATCGTGGATGCAAAGTTCAAGACCTTCGGGTGCGCCGCCGCCATTGCGTCGAGTTCGATGGCCACCGAGCTCATCCGGGGAAAGACTCTCGACGAGGCGCTGGCGGTCACCAACAAGGCGGTCGCCGAGGCGCTGGAGGGGTTGCCCCCCCAGAAGCTCCACTGTTCGGTCCTCGCCGAGGAGGGGATCCGCAAGGCAATCGCCGATTACCGGGCACGGCACGGTTCGCCGGAGGCGAGCGGAGGATAACCTGATGCTCACCGAGCGGGAACGTGAGCGTTACAGCCGGCAGATTCTCCTCTTCGGTGAGGAGGGGCAGGAGCGGCTGAAGCAGGCGAAGGTCTTCATCGCCGGGGCGGGGGGTCTTGGCTGCCCGATCGCCCTCTATCTTGCCGTCGCCGGCGTAGGGGAGATCCGCCTTGTGGACAGGGACGTCGTGGACCGGACCAACTTAAACCGGCAGGTTCTCCACTGGGAGAAGGATCTCGGCATACCGAAAGTCCGATCCGCGGAGGAGAAACTCCGGGAGGTTAACCCCGACGTCCGAATAGAAGCCCTGGAAGCGACGATCAATGAAGCGAACGTCCATGACCTGGCCGCCGGTGCCGACCTGATCGTGGACGCGATGGACAACTTCCCGACCCGCTACCTCCTGAACCGGGAGGCGATCAGGTCGGGCGTGCCGCTCATCCACGGTGCCATCCGGGGGTTCGACGGCCAGGTGACGACGATCGTCCCCGGCCGGACGGCCTGCCTTGAGTGCATCTTCCCGGAGGCCCCGCCCGCCGAGGTCTTCCCGGTCGTCGGGACGACGCCGGGGTTCATCGGTCTCATCCAGGCGAACGAGGCGATCAAGTACATCACCGGTTCCGGCGACCTCCTCGCCGGTCGGCTCCTCCTCTGGGACGGCCTTGCGGCGAAACTTGAGACGTTTGCCGTGGAGCGGCGGTCGGGATGCCCTGCCTGCAGTAGAGAGGTGTGTCAATGAAGGTTCGAGTGAAGGCGTTCGCCCGGTTCCGGGAGATCCTCGGGAGCGACCTTCTCGTCGATCTCCCCGATGGGGCGACGATGGCGGCGGTTCTCGCCGCGCTCCGGGATCGTGCCGGAGATAATGGCGATGCAATCTTTGACGAGACCGGGGCGCTCCGGGCGCACGTCATCCTGATGCGGAATGGACGACGGGTGAAGAGAGACGACCCCGATCCCCTTGCGGACGGAGACGAGATCGCTATCTTCCCGCCGGTCGCAGGTGGATGAGGAGGAGATGGAGATATGATTGGAATTACACGGGACGTCATCGACGCAGGCGCGATGATCGAGGCGGCGAAGAGGCCGGGCATGGGAGCCCTGGTCACCTTCTGCGGCGTTGTCCGGGACGACGGCGGGGTGGAGCGGATGGAACTTGAGGTCTATGAGGAAGTCGCGGTCCGCGAAATGGAGGCGATCCGCGACGAGGCGATGCAAAAATACCCGATTGAGTCGGTGGATATCGTCCACCGGGTCGGATCGCTCTCGGTCGGCGAGACCATCCTCCTCATCATCGTCGGTGCCGGGCACCGGAAAGAGGCGTTCGCCGCCTGCGAGTACATCATCGACCGGATCAAGCAGACAGTCCCGATCTGGAAGAAGGAGTTCTACCGGGACGGCGAGCGGTGGGTGCCGGGGGAGTACGTCGATTAGACCCCCTCCTCCCGGGGTGAACCTTTTTTCCCGCCGGGCGAAAAGATATCGATGATGAACAGCGACCTCAAAGCAGCCGTCCTCGAACGGTGCCGGCGGATGGAGATCCCGCTCATCGGGATCGCAAGCACCGACCGGTGGGAGAACCCGCCGTTCCAGCCCTGGATGCCTGAGGAGTTCTACCCGCAATCGATCTTTCCCGAGGCCCGGTCAGTGATCGTCATCGGCCTTCCCGTCCATCTCCCGGTGCTTGAGACCACCCCCTCGATCTACTACCACGAGTTGTATAAGACCGTCAACACCCTTCTCGACCAGTACACCTACCGGCTCGCCTCATTCCTCAACGACTGCGGATACCCTTCGGTCTTCGTCCCCCGGGACGGCTACGGGTCCATCGAGGTGCTCCAGAAGAGCCCTATTGCCTTCTTTTCCCACCGGCACGCCGCGCTCCTTGCGGGGCTAGGGACCTTCGGCGTGAACAACACCCTCATAACACCAAAGTACGGACCCCGCGTCCGGTTCGGCTCGGTCCTCACCGCCGCCGACCTCCCGCCCGATCCGATGCTTTCTGACGACCTCTGCACCCGGTGCATGCTCTGCGTCCGCGCCTGCCCGGCCGGTGCCCTCGATGAGCGAGACTACCC